>NZ_JAAOQS010000110.1:0-29089 GCF_011603105.1 Rhodococcus sp. A14
GTGGGCCGGGTCTGCTGCGGGCGGTGCCGGCCGGCCCGGGGTGTCCGGGCCGGGCGGCAGAACCGGCACGCGGCGCGGTGCACCGCGTGCGGCGGATTCGGTGAATCCGAGGTGACGGGTCGAGCGGGGTCAGGCGTGGGCCACGACCGAGGTCAGCTCGGCCGACTGCAGCGCAGCGGCGATTTCGGCACCTGCGCCCTCGGCCAGTGGCAGCAACGGTGAGCGCACGGTGGCGTGTTCGAGGATTCCGCGGGCGACGAGGCCTTCCTTGAGGGCGACGGTGCCTTCCATGTGCGAGCCGCGGTGGTAGACGTTCGCCGTCACCGGCAGGAGGCGGTCGTGGATGGCTCGGGCCGCGGGGTAGTCCTTGGCCTTGCCTGCCGCGATGAGTTCGACCAGCGGCTCGGGTGCGAGTCCGCCGTAGCCGACCAGCAGGCCGTCGACGTCGAAGATGGTGTGCAGAAGGTACTCGTCGTGGCAGCTCAGGATCTGCAGGTCGGGGTTCTCGCGGCGCAGGACCGGGATCTCGCGGTCCCAGCGGCGCATGTTCCGCACACCGTTCTTGGTGGCGAACACACCGGGCTGGGCGGCGATCTCGAGCTGGGTGTCCAGGTTGTACGTGGCCTTGGTGGCGTCGGGGTACTGGAACAGGATCAGTGGCAGCCCGGACCCTTCGTGAATCGCCTTGTACCGATCCTGCGGGGCGCCGTCCTGGTAACCGAACCGCAGCCATCCGTGGGAGGGGTACACCAGGCCGGCCGAGGCGCCGGCGTCGACTGCGCGGCGAGCCTCCTCCACGGAGACGGCGGTGCCTTCGCCGGTGATGCCGGCGATGATCGGCAGCCGGCCGTCGACGGAGTCCTTGAAAGCGGCGATGACGCGAACCTGCTCGTCCTGGGTGAGGAAGGTGCCCTCGCCGGCGTGGCCGAGTACGACCAGGCCCTTGACGCCGTCGACGCTGCCGAGCCACGAGCCGAGGCGCTGGATGGCGTCGTAGTCGACGGCGCCGTCACGGGTGAAGGGTGTCACCGGCGCCGGGGTGAGGCCGCGGAGGTCGAGTGTGTTCATGATCGCTCTTTTCCATCGAAGGAGACGTTGTGCAAACGTTCCCGGGAACGTTCCCGTGAACGATTTCATCGTGCGATACGATCGTGTCTGTGTCAAGGGTCACGTTCCGAATCGGATGTGATCAGGCCTTACCTCACGCGCGGAGGGCCGGGCCGAGGCGGTAGAGAGGAAGACCATGGAAGCCAATGGGAGCGCGCCCCAGCGGGCGCGGGACGGTAAGCACGTCGTGACGCTGCGTGAAGTGGCGGACGCGGCGGGTGTGAGCACCTCGACCGTCAGCCGGGTGCTCGACGATCGCGTGCCGCCGTCCCGCTCCGCGACCGCCGAACGAGTGCGGGCGGTGGCCGATCAGCTGGGCTACCGGCGCAACACCTTCGCGTCGAGCCTGCGCCGCGGGCAGACCGCGACGATCGGTGTCCTCGTGCCACGATTGAGCGACACCGTCATGGCCTTGATGTACGAGGCGATCAGCCGCGCCGCGACCCGCCTCGGCTACTTCACGGTCGTCGCGACGACGGGGGACAATCCTGCCGACGAGTCCGATGCGGCGAGGACTCTGCTCGCCCGGAACGTGGACGGCCTGATCGTCGCCTCGAGCCGGCGCGACGACCCCTTGCCGCGCGAGCTCCGGGAGCGCGGCGTGCCCCACGCGCTGGTGCTCAGGACCGACGGGATCAGTCCGTCCTCGGTCGGCGACGACGAGGCGGGCGGCTATCTCGCCACCCGCCATCTGATCGATCTCGGGCACACCGACATCGCCGTCCTGTCGGGCCCGCTGTTCACGTCGACCGCAGTGGGGCGTCTGGCCGGGGCACGAAAGGCGCTCCGGGAAGCGGGAATCGCGGAAGTGCCCGAGTGGATCGTCGAAACGACGTTCGGCATCGAGGACGGTGAGGAGGCCGGGAACCGGCTCTTCCGCTCAGCGTCCCGTCCGACCGCCGTCTTCGCCGCCAACGACAACCTCGCGCTCGGAGTCGTCGCCGCCGCACACCGATGCTCGCTGACCGTCGGCGACGACGTCGCCCTGGTCGGCTACAACGACATCCCACTGTCGCAACGTCTTCCGGTCCCGCTCACCTCGGTGCGCACCCCGTTCGACCAGATCGCCGCCACCGCGCTCGATCTGATGCTCGCCACCACCCCCGTCGACGATCCGATCCGGCGCGCGATGCCCACCCTGATTCCGCGGCGCTCGTCCGGATCGCACCGGGCCACGACCGCGGCAGGCCCGCAGACCGCCGGTAGTGTGCACCACGGCGAATAGTGACTGACGACTGGTGTCAGCGAGGCTGGTCCGTGGGAAGGGTCGAGTCGTGGCTCTCCGAACGCGTCCCGAACGACTGCGCGTTGCGGTGGAGATTTGCCGAGTACGGCACCTGGATGAGAGACCGCATATGTGAAGGACGCAAGGTCTTCGGACAGCAGGTCGCGGCGTTCCAGAACACCAAGTTCGTGCTCGGCTGTCTCCAACTGCACGGCGGATACGGCTACACGACCGAATATCCGATCGCGCGTTTCTACGAGTACACGCGGGTCATCCGCATCTGCGGCGGGGCCAGCGAGGTGATGAAGCTTCGTGGTTGTGGCTGACCCACTCGGGCGATACCCGGCCGACGCCGACGATGGAGGGATCGTCCTCGCCGTGTGGGTGTGGGAAATCCGGGTACCCGCATGTCACAGCCGTATGCTCGAACGCCGAGCAGGCCGTATTCCACGGAGGGCCGTTGCCATGACCGCTCAACCTCCGGACCCGGATCCGGCGAACACTCCTGATCTCGAGTCGGGCGGCGGTGTCCGACCAGGTTCGACCCCACCGGACTCCGCCCAGACTTCGGGGTTGTCCGAGCACGAACCGCGCACCAGTTGGTCGTTTCCACCGACAGGCATTGCCACGATGGTGGTCATCGGTGTGATCGTCGTGGCGTTCGTGGCGATCGCGGTCCTGCTGGTGCTCGACATCGTCGGGGTCTTCGACTGAGTTCGGCCTCGCCTCGGGCACCGGCAGATGGTCATTCCCGCCGCACGTCCTCGGGATTCTTGTCCGTCCGCAGGCCACGCCAGGTCGGGTGCCGGAGAAGGTTCGCCGTGGTCCATTCGGTGAACCCGACCTCGCCGACCAGGCGGGGAGTGACCCAATTCGCGTCCTTGCGTTGGGCGGTCGTCAGGGTGTCGGTGAACGGGCTCGTCTTACGTGAGAGCCGCTCGAGTTTTCGCGTCAGGGACTCGAGCATCGGTTCGGTGAATCCGGTGCCGACCCTGCCGACATACCGGAGCCCGTCCGTGTCCGGGATGCCGAGCAGCAGCGATCCCAGGGTGTCGCTGCGTGATCCCTTGCCGCGGCGCCAGCCACCGACGATCACCTCCTGGGTGCGCTGGTTCTTGACCTTGATCCAGGCTTTGCCCCGCCGACCGGTCAGGTAGGTCGAGTCGTTCTTCTTGCCGACGATTCCTTCCCACCCGCGTCGACGGCTCTCCGCCAACGCCTCGGCGGCATCCCCGCGGAGCCGAGCGGGGACGGTCAGACCGGTGGCCGACGCCAATTCCTCCAACACCCGGCGCCGATCCGCGTACCCGTGACGCAGCAGCGAGGTGCCGTCGAGGTAGAGCACGTCGAACACGTAGTACTCGGCCGGATACTTCTGCGCGGCAGCGGTGATCGCCGCCGGCTTCTGCAGCCCGGACCGGTTCTGCAGGGCGGCGAAGCTCGTCACGCCCGCGGAATCGAGGGTGACGATCTCGCCGTCGAGGACGACATCGTGATCGGCCAGCGTGTCTCCGATCGAGGCCAGTTCCGGGTAGGTCGCGGTGAGGTCGCGGCCGGACCTGCTGTGCAGGTGGACCTTTCCGTCGGAGATCTCGGCAATCGCCCGTATCCCGTCCCATTTCCCCTCGAACGACCAACTGTCGGCGGGCATGTCGGCGAGATCCTGATCGGAGCCGAGTGTCGCGAGCATGGGTTTCAGGTCCCGCGGCATCGGTTTTCCGTCGGCGGGCTTCGACGTGGCGCTCGAGGATGTCTGACCAGACTCGCGGTGCGGCAGCGGCCGTTCCCTGTCTTTCTCGATCTTGTGCATCAACCACTGGTCGTCTTTGGTGTGGATCAGCACGTACTGCCCCTGAAGTTGTCGGCCCCGGAGTTCGAACAGAATCTCGTCACGTTCCCACTTGATGGGGACGTAGGTTCCCTCGTCGAAGATGTCCACTACGCCGCCGCCGTACTGGCCCTTCGGGATGGTCCCGGAGAACGTGCGGTAGTCGAGGGGATGGTCTTCGGTCTGGACGGCGAGGCGATTCTTCGACGGAGACCGGGGGACGCCTTTGGGCACCGCCCACGAGACCAGTACCCCGTCGCGTTCGAGGCGGAAATCCCAATGCAGGTTGGTCGCGTGGTGCTCGTGGACGACGAAGCTCAGCTCCCGTCCCGAGTCCACCGGTGGTGAATCGGCTGTGGGAGCGGGGACCGGTTCGGGTGTCTTGCCGCGAGTTCGTTTGGATCGGTACATCCCAAGGGAGTCGAGGGAGTTCGAGAGCAGGTCACCTCCGCTGCGGTATCGCTCGAGCACCTCGTCGAACCGCAACTGACGAAGATCGGTTGCCTCGATCTCCGACCATTCCCGTGGCGCGGCTACCGTCGGTTCGGAGCGCCCGCGCAGAGAGTACGGAGCCACGGTGGTCTTGGCGACGTTGTTCTGACTCCAGTCGATGAAGACCTTTCCCCGTCGGTCGGTCTTGGCCATGGTGGCGGTCACCGATTCCGGCGACTCCTTCTCCAGCCTCTTCGCCAGCGCTCGGGCGAACGGAGAGGGGTCGATGTCGTTCTTCGTGGTGAGCGTCGCATAGACGTGAATCCCCTTGCTGCCGCTGGTGACCGGAAACGACGTCAACCCGGCGTCGTCGAGTTGCTCCTTGACGGCCAGTGCGACACGAGCACAGTCGGAAAGGTCCATACCCTCACCGGGATCGAGATCGAACACCAATCGTGTTGCCGGTCCCGGTTTTCCGTCGACCACTGTCCATTGCGGCACGTGCAATTCCAGCGCGGCGAGTTGCCCCATCAACACCAGACCTGCGGTGGAGTCGATGAGGGGATAGTCGACGCTGCGGTCCTTGTGCTGCACGGTCAGTCGCGGAACCCAGTTCGGCGTCGACGAGGGAAGGTTGCGTTCGAAGAAGGATTCCGAGTCGACACCGTCCGGCCACCGCTTCCGGGTCACCGGACGTTGCGCCAGGTGCGGCACCATCGCGGGAGCGATCTCCTCGAGGTAATCGATCACCTCGCCCTTCGTCGTTCCCACGGACGGGTACAGAACCTTGTCGAGATGCGTCAGGTGCAGTCGGTGCCCATCGATCGTCCTGGTCGGCATGGGGATGGTGCTCCCTTCGAGGGTCGCGGTTTGATGCGCTCGGGGCAGGCCGGCTCAGGGGCGTTGCCCGAGACCTGATGCAAATTCCCGCACTCGTCCACCAACGGTGTCGTCGGCGAGTGGTGCGGTAGGCATTCCCGCGCCGTCGCGTAGTCCGCCGAGGAACTCCTCGAGTGTGTCGCGGGGCGAATACTTCGGCGCCCATCCCAACTCGGCCCGAGCCCGGGTGCTGTCCATCAGCGGCAGGTGCATAACGGTGTCGAGCAAACCCGGTGAAGCCGGAACCGCATGCGCGTGCCAGGCCGTCCACAATGCGGCCCGAATAGCTCTGCGGGGGAGTGGGATTTGCCGGGCATCGAGATAGTCGGCGAGCACACGGCCGTCCACCGGGGGTGCAGTCGCAAGGTTGAACGCTCCCCGCACCGGCCGCAAGACGGCCTGCACGTAGGCTGCTGCCGCGTCGCTGGTGTGCAGAATCTGTGCCCGGAGGTCGTCGACGAGCGGTACCACCGGAATGCGCGCGGCGCGCATGAGGCGTCCGGGGAGCAGCGGCCCGAGGAACAGTCGACGCTGCGCAGTGGCCGACTCCCGCTTGAAAATGAACCCCGGCCGCATCCGCACCACCCGGAGGTCTGGATTCCGCAACTCGAAGGCGTCCAGGAATCGTTCCAGGTAGGCCTTCTCCCGAGGATAGGCCGCGCCGGGCCAGCCGTGCGTGGGCCAGTCCTCGGTCACCTCGAGGTCGGTCGGGCCCGGCGAGTAGGCGGCAACCGAGGAGGCGTACACCAACGCGGGAACACTTTCGTTCGCTACCGCATCGAAGACCCGGATGGACCCCACCACATTGTTGTCCCAGGTGACGCTCGGTTTGTGGGTGGGCTGGAACAACCAGGCGAGATGTACCACCGCATCCGCCCCACGCACGATGTCGCGAACATCGTCGGTCGCGACGTCGGCCTCGACGAAGGTCGTCTTGGGGGCCGTCCACTCGGTGCGTCGTCGCGCGACGCCGACCACCTCGCCGACAGCAGGCTCCGTGCTCAATGCCGTAACGACACTGGTTCCGACGTTGCCGGTCGCCCCGACGACGACCACTTTCAGACCCCGTTGCTCACTCATGAGTGCCGGGTACCCTGCCGTGCCGCTCGGCCAATCACAGCGCACTCGATGGATCGGTGTGCCTGCGCCGCCGAGGCAGAGAACTCGTCGTGTGTGATTCGGTCCGGCTTACGTGAATCCCCGGAACGAGATCTGGCTCGGCGTCATACCGACGCGAACGGCAGCGCGTGAGGCCGATTCCGTGGTTCTTCACGCGCGGCACACAATGACCGGGCCCACGCCGTCACCGGTGTCACTTCCCCCCGACGATGCCGCTGTCGAGGAGTTTGGCGATGTCGGAGTCGGAGCTGCCGAGGAGGTCGCGGAGCACGCTGCCGGTGTCGTCGCCGACTGCGGAGGCGGGTGCGACGGTGGCGTGGTGGCCGTCGAACGACGCGGGATGCCCGGACGCGAGGTAGGTGCCGATGCGCGGCTGGTCGAGGGGAGTGAACATCGGGTTCTTCTCGAGTTCCCCGGAGTTCACCACTTCCTCGAAGGTGCGGTAGCGCTCGGCGAGCACGGACGTCTTCGAGAGTGCCTCGGCCACTTCGGTTGCGGTGTGTTCGCGGAACCAGCGGGCGAACAGGGCCGTGAGGACGTCGCGGTGGGTGAAGCGATCGGTTTCGCGCGCGAAGTCCGCGTCGAGTGCGGTGGCGAGTGCCTCCACGGCGGCCGTGGTTCCGGTGACGGCGACCAGGTCACGGAAGTGACGCGGGGTGAGGGCGACGATCATGAACCGTTCGCCGTCGCTGGTGGTGAAATCCGTTCCGTACGTGCCGTAGACCGAGTTTCCGGTCGCCGGCCTGCCGGTGCCGTTGATCTGGACTTCGGTGAGGTAGCCGAGCGTGCCGGCGGTGGCGAGCGCGACGTCCTCGAGCGGCAGGCGGATGTGGGTGCCCTCCCCGGTGGCGTCGCGGTGCCGGACGGCGGCGGCAACGGCCAGCGCGGCGTACAGCCCACACATCACGTCCCACGCGGGCAGGACGTGGTTGACGACGCCGGCATGATCGGTGGGACCGGTGATGGACGGGAAGCCGAGCCCCGCATTGACGGTGTAGTCGACGGCGGGGGAACCGTCGGTGCCACCGAGAACTTCGAGGGTGATGACGTCGGAGCGCAGGGCTCTGAGCGTGTCGTGGGTGAGCCAGTCACGGCCACCGGCGTTGGTGACGAGGATTCCGCCACCCGCACCGGGGGCCGTGACCAGTTGCTGCACGAGTTCCTGCCCCTCGGGGCTGCGCATGTCGACGGCCACGGACCGCTTCCCGCGGTTGAGTCCGGTCCAGTAGATGCTCTCACCGTCACTCGTGACCGGCCAGCGCTTGTAGCAGGCGGAGCCGCCGACGGGGTCGACCCGGATCACCTCGGCCCCCAGCTGAGACAGCGTCAGCCCGCACAGGGGGGACGCGATGAAGCTGGAGACCTCGACGATCCGAAGTCCGGCAAGGGGAGTATGGGCAGTCACGAGAGAAGCTCCTTGATGGTGGAGGTCAGGCCATGAGGGCGGTGAAACGCCAGTCGAGGACGGGAACGTCGGACGCTGCGGCGTTGTGCGCGAACACGAGTGAACGCAGATGCAGTACGCCGCCACCGCCGGGCAACGCCTCGGCGCTCTCGATCTCGAGTTCGCTGGTGAGAGTGTCGCCCTCGTGGACGGGACCGGTGTGGTCGCAGGACTTCCATCCCAGGACCGTGACGAGGTTGGGCAGCGCGCGCGTGGCCTGCCCGAGCGCGATGCCGATGGTGTGCCCGCCGTAGACGAGCCGTCCGTCCGCGCCGACCCGTTCGTCGTGATGGGTGGCCGCGATGTTGAGGGTGAGGCGCGCCAGTTCGGGGGCGCTCGACACCACGTCGCCGCTGCTCCGCAGGACCGCGCCGGCGAGGTCGGTCGAGAAGTGCTGTCCGGGAACCGCGTCGCGGTAGCGGGCGAGGTCCCAGCCCTCGAGGGCGGCGAGGGCCTGCTCCGTCTGCGGACCGATCGCGGACAGGTCGTCGGACTTGCGGACGCGGTCCTCGTCGGGGTTCTCGCTCAACGGGAGCATCGCGCAGCGGTAGAAGTCGAGGACGGTGCGGCCGTCCTGGTCGGTGGACGTCATCCGGAGTGCCGCCAGCCCGGTGGGTTTGCGTCCCGGCTTCGCCGAATTTTCGCGTAGGCCCACCACTTCGGTGCGGGTGTACAGGGTGTCGCCGATGTGGGGGAAGTGGTGGAAGCGGAGGCCGCGGTAGAACAGGTTGGCCTTCACGTGGTGCGTGGCGAGCGTGGACTGCCCGATGGCGACGTCGCAGACGAGACCGGGATTCGCCACGGCGTCCCCGGATCCGGTGACGGTCCGGGACAGGTGCGCGTCGAGGGGCAGCCGCAGGCGGTCGCCGAGGATGGCCTGATGGGCGGCGGCGAGGCCACTGGTCAGGGTGACGGCGGGAGCGGTGTCGAACACCTGCCCCACCTCGAGTTCGTCGAAGTACGGTCCACCGACGTACGTCTGCGTGATTGTCACTGTGCACCTACCTGGGCGAGGACCCGTCGTGCGGCCACCGCGACGGCCTCGTCGAGCATCTGCCCGTCGAGTTGCGCGGCCCCGCTGCCCGCGGCCTCGGCGGCGGCGAGTGCGTCGATCACGCGACGCGCGTCCTCGACCGCGGTGTCGGTGGGGGTGAACGCGGAAGCGGCCGAATCGACCTGGACGGGATGGATGACCCATTTCCCGTCGAACCCGAGGGCGCTGGTCCATGTTGCCGAGTGGCGGAACGCGTCGTCGTCGGCGATTCCGAGGAACGGGCCGTCGATCGCCTGGATGCCGGCGGCGCGGGCGGCGACGAGGACGCCGTCCTGGATCGCGAGCCAGTGCTCGGGGAGAGCGGAGCGGGAACGGCCGAGGGCCGCCCCGAGATCGGCGTAGCCGATGATGACGGACTCGAGCCGGGCGACGGACCGGGTGATGTCGCCGATGTTCTGCACCCCGATCGGAGTTTCGACGAGAGCCTGCAACCCGATGTCGGTGCCGGAGAGAGCCTGATCGGCGTGCGCCAGATCCTGCGCGGTCTCCGCCTTGGGAACCACGATGCTCGTGAGCGCGGCGCCGAGGGACGCACACAGGGTCAGGTCGTCCTCGGCCCACGGTGTGGTGAGCGCGTTGATGCGGACCGAGACGGCCCGGGAGCCGTCGGACTCGCGCACGAGACGGCGCACGAGGTCGCGGGCGTCGGCCTTCCTGGCCGGTGCGACGGCGTCCTCGAGGTCGAGGACCACCTCGTCGGCGGTCGACCCGAGCGCCTTGACGGCCTTGCGTTCGTCGGATCCGGGGGCCACCAGAACGGCGCGCCTGCGGGTGAGGTTCTGCACGATGCTTCATTCCTAGGTCCGGGAGCCCGGATCGGGCTGGATATGTACGGCCAGCCCGGTAGGGCTGCGCTGCTGATGCTGGCAGCGGTGCAGCCATCATGTCAAGACCGATCGTTGACTTTAGGCAGACATTATCGGAGTATGGCCGTACAAATGTTGTGCGAGTGCGAGGTGGAGTGATGGGCAAGCTGAACGAGGAAGAGGCGTACCTGGTCGAGACGGTGCGCGCCTTCATCGACCGCGACGTGAAGCCGACGGTGCAGGCGGTCGAGCACGCCAACGAGTACCCCGAGAAGTGGATCGAGCAGATGAAGCAGATCGGGATCTACGGTCTGGCGGTCCCGGAGGAGTACGGCGGATCTCCGGTGTCGATGCCCTGTTACGCGCAGGTGACCCAGGAACTGGCCCGCGGGTGGATGAGCCTGGCCGGTGCGATGGGCGGGCACACCGTCGTCGCGAAGCTGCTGTCGCTGTACGGCACCGAGGAGCAGAAGCAGCAGTACCTGCCGAAGATGGCGACCGGCGAGATCCGGGCCACCATGGCGCTGACCGAGCCCGGCGGCGGTTCCGATCTGCAGGCCATGTCCACCAACGCCAAGACCGACGGCGAAGATCTCGTCATCAACGGATCGAAGACGTGGATCTCCAACGCCCGCCGATCCGGCCTGATCGCGCTGCTCTGCAAGACCGATCCGAGCGCGACCCCCAAGCACAAGGGGATTTCGATCGTCCTGGTCGAGCACGGTCCCGGTCTGACGGTGTCGCGGGATCTGCCCAAGCTCGGCTACAAGGGCGTCGAGACGTGTGAGCTGTCGTTCGACGGGTACCGCACCCCCGCCACTGCGATCCTCGGCGGCACCCCGGGCAAGGGGTTCGCGCAGATGATGAAGGGCCTCGAGACCGGACGCATCCAGGTGGCCTGCCGGGCGCTGGGCGTGGCCACGGCGGCGCTCGAGGACTCCCTCGCCTACGCGCAGCAGCGGGAGAGCTTCGGCAAGCCGATCTGGAAGCACCAGTCGATCGGCAACTACCTGGCCGACATGGCAACCAAGCTGACGGCGGCACGACAGCTGACCTGGCACGCGGCCGAGCAGTACGACAGCGGCGACCGGTGCGACATGGAGGCCGGCATGGCCAAGCTGTACGCGTCCGAAGTCGCGATGGACATCGCCCTCAACGCGGTGCGCATCCACGGCGGCTACGGCTATTCCACCGAGTACGACGTCGAGCGGTACTTCCGGGACGCCCCACTGATGATCGTCGGCGAGGGCACCAACGAGATCCAGCGCAACGTCATCGTCTCGCAACTCGTGTCGCGGGGCGGTCTGTAGTCCGGCAACCTGCACGTAGGATCGGTGCGCGATGAACGGTAGGGAACGAGAACGAGAGACGGAGCCGGCGTACCAGCTGGTGTCGAAGCAGCTCCGTGAACACATAGCCGCGGGCAAGTACCGCGGCGGCCTCAAGCTCCCTACCGAATTCGAGCTCGCGGAACAGCACGGCGTGAGCCGGCAGACCGTGCGACGCGCATTCCAGGACCTGGTAGCCGAGGGCATCGTCTACCGGGTCCCGGGCCGCGGGACGTTCGCAGCCGAGTCCGACGGCCGATACCTGCGTCAGCTGGGGTCGATCGAGGATCTGATGAATCTGTCCACCGACACCACCATGGAGGTGGTCTCCCCGCTGCGCCGCCGGGTCGACATCGAGGCCGCGAGCAGGCTCCGCCTCGACACCGACCTCGTCCACACGGTCGTGTTCCGGCGACGCCACGACGACACCCCGTTCGTGCTGACCACCGTGTACCTTCCCGACGAGATCGCCCGGCTCGTCGTCGACGCACCCGAGATGTCCGAGGGCGCCGTCAGTGCGTACACGATCATCGGTCTGCTGGAGCCGCACCTGCGCAGCCCCATCATCGAGGCGGCGCAATCGATCACGGTCGCACCCGCCCCCGCGGACGTGGCCCGCGAACTCGGCTGCCCCGAAGGCCATTCGATGCTGCGGGTGGACCGCCTCTATTCCGATTCGGAAGGGCGGACCGTCGAGTTGGCGGTCAGCTACTTCCTGCCCGAGCACTACACCTATCGCGTGACCCTGCGACGCGGCGGACGCTGAGCGGCCGCGTCCTTCTGCCGTCCTCGCGCTCGACCGACGTTTCCACGCCCCATCCCGGCACTGCTGCCGTTCCGTCCCGAACTCCGCGACGTGTTCGAGGCGAACGAACCGATGCGCAAGCAGACCGGGGACTTCACCGCCGGCACGGGTGAACAGTAGAGACCGGCCGGTACGAATCGAGGTCCGTGCGGCACCTCGAGCGACCGTCCAGTCCCTCTGCCAGGGGATGACGCCTCGAAGTTCACCCCCTCGACCCGATAGTGTGCACTGCGGGGGCAAGCGCACGTCATCACCGAGAATTCGCAGAGGTTTACATTGTCGAGTCCCGAAAACGACGCCGAGCTCGCAGGCCGCGTCCAGCGCCTGCTGCAGTTTTTGCGTGAGATCGTCAGGGCTCGCACGAAGCCGGTCCTCCGCGTCGACCAGCACGAACAGGTCGAATGGCTGCATCAGGACGGCCGGACGATCCAACTCGATTCCGACGCCGCGCAGGGTGACATCGTCCTGCGCGTGCCCCTCATCGGTGTCGAGGATCCGCCGGAACTGCCCACGGTCCTGGCCGGCTGGGTGGATGCGTCGGCCCGCTCCGACAGCTCGCGTTCCGATCTCGAACTGAACGCGTCCGACGCCTACGCAGAGGACTCCGACGAGGAATACGACGTGCGTCGCGCGTATGACGTCCGGCAGGCGTTCGACGCCTACGTGCCGCGCTGGCAGGCGTGGGCGAAGGCCGACCGGGAGCGTCGCCCGCACGCCGATCTGTACCAGTCGTTGCAGCGGATGCTGCAGGAGCTGAACGCCCGCCCCGAGTCGATCGAACTTGTTCTCGCGTCCGGTCTGCTGACCCTGGCGGGCGCCGGTCCGGTCGACGGCGCCCAGACCCACCTGGTCACCCAGTCCGCGAGCATCCACCGCGACCCCCGGACCGGCGACCTGCTGGTGCGGCTGATCGCGGGCTCGCAGCCCCGGCTCGAGGACTCCCAGCTGTTCACCGGACTGGACATTTACGACAGCGCGCACGCGATGCCGCTGCAGAAGCAACTGCAGGACACGGCCGCGTCGCCGCTGAGCGACGGCGTTCGCGCACTGCTCGCGGAGTGGGCACCGAAGTCGCTGATGACGCCTGTCACGGTGCGGGACGGCGTCCGGCCACCCGACGCCGACGCCGACGGCACCCTCACGCTGTCGCCGGCCCTGGTCCTGCGGAAGCGCAGTGCGTTCGCGCTGGTCGAGTATTACGAGCAGATGATCTCCCACCTCGAACGCGACGGCGCGACCGTTCCCCTCGGGCTCGCGCAGCTGGTCGAGGCGATCGAGCCGGCAGACCGGCTGTCGTGGCTCGAGCGCACCGGCGCCGCCACCTCGTCGACGCTCGCCGAGGACCCGCTCTTCCCGCTCCCGGCCAACGCCGAGCAGTCGCAGATCATCGAGCGGCTCGGCGGCGACAGCGGAGTGGTGGTCGAGGGCCCGCCCGGCACGGGCAAGACCCACACGATCGCCAACCTGGTGTCGGCGTTGCTCGCGCGCGGCCAGCGGGTGCTCGTCACGAGCGAGAAGGCGCAGGCGCTTCGGGTGCTGAGGGACAAGCTCCCGCCCGAGATGCAGGAACTGTGCGTCTCCATCACCGATCTCTCCCGCGGCGGCTCGGACGAGCTCACCCGCAGCGTCGCGACGATCGCCGAACGGAAGTCGTCGTTCAACCCGCACAGCGAGGGCCAGAAGATCGCCGATCTCCGTGCCCAGCGGGACGAGGCCGTGCAGAAGCGGGCGGTCGTGCTCGAGCAGGTGAAGGCGCTGCGCGAGTCGGAGACCTACCTCCACGACGCTGTCGCGGACGGCTACGAGGGCACCGCCGCCACCATCGTCCGCAAGGTCATGGGTCTGCAGGATGCCTTCGAGTGGCTTCCCGGTCCGCTGCTGAGCGAGCAGCCGCCCCTCACCGGCACCGAGGTCGAGACGCTGCGCCGCCTCTCGGTGACCGCATCCCCCGAACGGGCGCGGCGGTCCCGTCAGACGCTTCCCGTGCTCGACTCGCTGCTGCCCAACCGGGCCGAACTCGAACGACTCTGCTCGCGGGCGTCGACCAGTATCCCCATCGACACCCCGCAGTCGGCGCATCTGCTCGAGGTCCTCGGGGGCGTCGACCCCGAGACCGCGTACACCGTTCGCCGGCACTGCAAGGAACTGCAGGCCCGCGCTCACGACGTCCTCGACCTCGACGGCCAGTTCCAGGGCCTCGCCGACACGGTCCTCTCCGGCCGTGCGACGCACCTGTGGGGTCGGCTGGACGCCCTGCCCGCGATCGTCGAGGCGGCCGCGGCCGCCGACCGCTACATCGGTGCGCACGACGTCCAGTGCGCCGTCATGACCCGACCCGCACTGCAGGCGGTCGGTGCACTCGCCGTCGCGATGGAATCCGGCGCCGTCGAGTGGAAGGCACGTTTCCGTCGCAGCGAAGAGCAGAAGGCCGTCGAAGAACTCGGCCTCGATGCCACCGTCGACGGCGCACCCGCCACGACCGCCGCCACGGTGCGGCTCGTGACCGAGCACCTGCGCGCCCACGACGCCGCGCAGACCGCCGCCACCCTGCTGGCGGACCTCCGGATTCCGGTCGACATGAACGGATCCCGTGCCGTCCAGGTCGACAGCCTCAACATGATCGTCGGCCGGGTGGCTCGGGTGCGCGCCCTCCTCGTCTCCCGCGACGCGCTGGCCCGCGAACTGTTCGCACTGTCCCCGAACGCGCCGCGGATCCGCACTCTCGCGGATGCCGTCGCGGTGGCCGGGGCCGCCGAGGCGATCACCACGCGTGCCGACGTGGACAGTGCCCGTGCGGAACTCGACGCCATCGTCTCGGCCGTCTCCACCGAGGTCGACGCGGGACCGTCGCCGGAAGGCACCGCCCTGGTGGCGGCGCTCGATCAGGCCGACAACGCGGCCCTCTCGGATGCCCTCAGCCGCTACGCGATCGCCCGCGTCGAACAGCAGGATCAGCGACTGTTCGACGAACTGTCCGACAAACTCTCACCCGTCGCCCCGGCGCTGTACGAACTGGTGCGCAGAACGGCGGCGCTCACCGAGTGGGACGAGATGAGCTGGCAGATGTCGGAGGCCTGGGCGTGGCGCCGTGCCCGCCAATGGGTCACCGAACAGCACCGTGCCGGTCGTGAGCAGGAACTGGAAGCCGAACTCAATGCCGTCGACGCGGATCTCGCGCATCTGACGGCGCGGCTCGCGGCGGCCACCGCCTGGCGCGACTGCCTCGAACATCTGACGGCGGATCAGGTGCGGGCGCTGCAGACGTACCGCGAGCACATCTCGAGCATCGGTGCAGGTGCCGGTAAATACGCCGAGAAGTACCGCAGCGCAGCACGATCCGCGATGGGCGAGGCGCAGGGCGCGGTGCCCGCGTGGGTGATGCCGCTGCAGCAGGTCCTCGCGTCGATCCCGCCCGTGCCGGGCAGCTTCGACGTCGTCATCGTCGACGAGGCGAGCCAGGCCGACATCACCAACCTGTTCCTGCTGTGGCTGGCACCGCGGGTGATCGTCGTCGGAGACGACAAACAGTGCGCACCCGCCGACATCCCCACCACCGGAACCCTCGACGACGTGTTCACCCGGCTCGACGCCTACCTGCCGGACCTTCCGGAGTACGTGCAGGCCACGCTCACGCCGCGGTCGAGCCTGTTCTCGATCCTGCGCACCAGCTTCGGGCAGGTGGTCCGGCTCCGCGAGCACTTCCGCTCGATGCCCGAGATCATCAACTGGTCGAGCACCCAGTTCTACGGCGAACTGCCGCTGGTCCCGGTGCGGCAGTTCGGCGCGGATCGGCTTCCGCCGCTGAAACATACGTACGTATCCGACGCCACCGTGGCGGGCAAGGACGCGACGCTGACCAACCACGTCGAGGCCGCCGCCCTCGTCGACCAGCTCATCGAATGCCTCGTCGACCCCCGCTACGACGGGAAGACGTTCGGAATCGTCGTGCTGCAGGGGCAGTCCCAGGTCGACGCCATTCGAACCGAACTCGTCAAGCGCATCGGCATCGAACAATGGGAGCAGCGGCGACTGCGGGTCGGGACGCCGCCCGACTTCCAGGGCGACGAACGGAGCGTCGTCTTCCTGTCGATGGTCGTGGGACCCGAGCAGAACTTCGCACCGCTGACGGCGAACCAGTACAAGCGACGGTTCAACGTCGCGGCGTCACGGGCGCAGGACCAGCTGTGGCTGTTCCACTCCGTGACCGTCGACGAACTGAAGCGGGCCGACCTGCGCAACTCCCTGCTCAGCTACATGATGTCGACGTCGCCGGCACCGGCCGACCCCATGCCGCAGGACGTCGACCGCGACGTCCGGATCCCCCCGTTCGACAACCTGCTCGAGCAGCGGGTGTTCAACGACATCGCCGAACGCGGCTACCACGTCAATTCCCAAGTCGAGGTGAACAATCGCCGCATCGACCTGGTCGTCACCGGTGGCACCATGAGACTCGCCGTCGAATGCGACGGTGACGCGTTCTCGACCACCCCGGAACAACGGATCGCGGACCTCGAACGCGAACAGGAACTCAAACGGTGCGGCTGGACGTTCTGGCGCGTCCGCGAGTCGGAGTACTACCTCGACCCGAAGGCCGCTCTGTCGAGTCTGTGGGAGACTCTGGACAACCTGGGCATCGCGCCGCACGCGGTGGATCACGCGATCGCCATCGAAGCGGCCGCCACCGAGCGGGCAGCGCGCGACGCCGCCGCCTCCGAACGCGGAAAGCACGCGGCCCCCGTAAGCGCTGCGCGCCCGTGAGTACTTAGAGCGTGTCTCATGTGGATGAAGTGATGTGTGGGACATAATGTGACGCGTGGTAGATGAGTTGTCACTGCGGTTGGTTCCGGATGCGTTGTGGGAGATAGTCGCACCATTGATTCCGCGTTTTGTCGCCCGGCCGCAGGGAGGTGGCAGTGCGCCGGCCGATGACCGGGCGGTGTTCACCGCGATCGTGTACGTGCTCACCAGCGGATGTG
This sequence comes from Rhodococcus sp. A14, assembly GCF_011603105.1. NCBI lineage: Bacteria > Bacillati > Actinomycetota > Actinomycetes > Mycobacteriales > Nocardiaceae > Rhodococcus > Rhodococcus sp. A14. The sequence continues at coordinate 17,004 of NZ_JAAOQS010000110.1, forward strand.
CGTGGCGGCACCTGCCGCCCTCGTTCGGGGTGACCGTGCCGACCGCGCATCGACGGTTCAGTGCCTGGGTGCGGGATGGGGTGTTCGAGAAACTGCATCGCGAGGTGCTCGACCGGCTCGGTAGCGCGGGCGAACTCGACTGGACGGCAGCGATCTTGGACGCGGCAAGCGTTCGGGCGAAAAGGGGGGATCGCTGACCGGTCCCAGTCCGGTCGACCGCGGCAAGAAGGGATCGAAGATCCACGTCCTGTCCGAAACGAATGGAATCCCACTGGTCGTGGGCGTGACCGGGGCGAACACCCACGACAGCACGATGCTGCAACCATTGGTGGCAGCGATTCCGGCGGTGAAGTCCAGGCGCGGACCACGCCGACGCAAGCCGGGAAGGCTTCGCGCCGACAAGGGCTACGACTACGACATTCACCGACGGTGGCTGCGCGAACGAGGCATCGTCCCGCGGATCGCCCGCCGTGGCATTGAGCGAAACGATCGCCTCGGCCGGTACCGGTGGAAGATCGAACGCACCATTGCCTGGCTCACCGGCTACCGGCGTATGACCATCCGCTACGAGCGCCACGGCGAACACTTCGCCGGCTTCCTTCACCTCGCCGCCGCACTGACCTGCTTCAAGAAACTCCCCACATGAGACACGCTCTTATTAACGTCCCGTTGTTAACAAGTACTCACAGGTGCGGAGCGCATGAGAATCCAGGAGTTCACCGTCTCCGACGAGACGTCGGGGCCGTATGCGATCACGGCCGGGCCCGACCAGGCCATGTGGGTGACGCTCGTCCACGCCGGTCGCATCGCGCGCCTCACAGTCGACGGCGAAGTCGCGACGTATCCGCCCGACACCGCGGAGTGTGGGCCCACCATCATCACGTCGGGTCCGGACGACGCCTTGTGGTTCACGCGATTCCGCGACCACCGGATCGGGCGGATGACGTCGGACGGTGCGATCGATTCCTTCCCGACCCCGACCTCGGACAGCGGTCCGTTCGGGATCGCCGCCGGCCCGGACGGTGCACTGTGGTTCACCGAGACGAATGCCGATCGGATCGGGCGGATCACCACTGACGGGAAGATCACCGAGTTTCCTCTGCCCACTGACGGCGGGTTCCCTTCGGCGATCACGTCGGGCCGGGACGACGCACTGTGGTTCACCCTCAACCAGGCGAACGCGATCGGCCGTATCGACGTCGATGGCAACGTCGCGACGCATTCTCTACCCACGCCCGCCGCCGGGCCGGTGGGAATCACCCGCGGGACCGACGACGCGCTGTGGTTCGTCGAGATCGGCGCCGGGCAGATCGGCCGGATCTCCGCCCACGGCCGGATCGACGAGTTCGCACTCCCGGACCGCTCGGCCCGACCTCACGCCGTCGTCGCCGACCCCGACGGCGGTTGCTGGTTCACCGAATGGGGCGCAAACCGCATCGGACACATCGGGCCGGGCGGCGACATCACCGAATACGACCTGCCGACACCGTCTTCGGAGCCGCACGGGATCGCCGTGGGACCGGACGGTGCGGTCTGGGTCGCGCTGGAGATCGGACGTGTTGTGTGCTTCGCACCCGTGAGTACTTGTTAACGTCCCGCGGTTAATAAGTACTCACAGGCGCGAAGCGCACATGCTCACGGGCGCGGCTGCGCACGACTGTCGCCGCGGAACTCGGCGATGACGTCGTCGCCGCGCCGGACGGTGACGTCGTAGATGCCGTTGCGCCCGAAGCGGGCCCGTTCCACGGCCTCGGCGACGAGGGTGTCGCCGAGGCGGGTGGCGGTCAGGAATCGGATGTCGGCGCGGGCGGCGACGGCGGGCGAGTCGTATCCGTTGCACGCCATCGCGAATGCGGTGTCGGCGAGGGTGAACACGAAGCCGCCGTGGGTGATGCCGTGGCCGTTGACCATGGTCTCACCCACGACCATCGACGCGACCGCGTGGCCGGGGCTGAGCTCGAGGATCTCGATGCCGAGCGCCTGGGACGCGTTGTCGGCCTCGAACATCTTCCGCGCGATACGGCATTCCGCGGACGCGTCGACAGTCATGGTTCTCCTACTGGTTGTAGACGGATTCTTCTTCTTGGACGTACATGGTGACGCCGCCGGTGGCGAAGTTGCGGACGTCCTTGCCCGCCTGCTTCATCTCCTCGGACTGCAACCCGGACTTCATGGTGGCGGCGTCGGGGAAGACCAGGCTCGCGACCGCGTAGTACGGCGGCGTCCCGCCGTCGAGGGCACTGCACTTGCCCCAGGTGAAGTCGGACAGGCCGGGAACCTTGCGGGCCAGCGGCATGTGGGTGTCGCGGTAGTAGGCGTCGAACGCCTCGGGGTCATCGGGCTGGCCGTAGCAGACGGCGACCTTGAAGCTCATGCGTTTTCTCCTTTGGCGACGAGGGTGAGAACGTCGTACGTTGCGACGGGATCGCCGTCCTGGTTGACGACGACTGCATCCCAACGGACTTCACCGTAGTCGGCGCTGCTGCGCGGGGTGATGAGCTTCGCGGTGAGCGTGACGGTGAGGCTGTCGTCGGCCTTGACGGGGGTGAGGAACCGGAGGTTGTCGACGCCGAAGTTGGCGAGGACGGGACCGGGATTCGGTTCGACGAACAGGCCGGCGGCGAGGGATACGACGAGGTATCCGTGCGCGACGATGCCACCGAACAGGGGGTTCGCGGCCGCGGCCTCGGGGTCGGTGTGGGCGTAGAACGTGTCGCCGGTGAACTCGGCGAAGTGGTCGATGTCGGCGAGCGTGACCTGGCGGGGGCCGCCGACGATGGTGTCGCCGATCCGCAACTGTGCGAGGTTCTTCCGGAACGGGTGGATGCCGTCGTCGTTGCGCTGCGAACCGGTGACCCACTTGTTTCCGACCGCGGTCAGGATGTCGGGGGTGGCCTGGACCGCGGTGCGCTGCATGTGGTGCAGAATGCCGCGGATGCCACCGAGTTCCTCACCGCCGCCTGCGCGTCCGGGGCCGCCGTGCACGAGGACGGGCAGGGGTGAGCCGTGGCCGGTGGATTCCTTCGCGTCGTCGCGGTTGAGGACGAGGACGCGGCCGTGGAACGGGGCGAGGCCCAGCACGATGTCGCGGGCGAGTGCGGAATCGCAGGTGACGAGGGAGGCGACGAGGCTGCCCTTGCCGCGGGCGGCGAGTTCGATGACCTCGTCGGTGCTTTCGTATCCGATGACGGTGCTGACGGGGCCGAAGGCCTCGATGTCGTGGGGTTCGGTGGCGTCCTTGTCGTCGGAGCGCAGCAGGATCGGCGGCAGGAATGCGCCCGTCGCCTTGTCGGCGCCGACGACCTCGAAGTTCTCCGGGTCGCCGACCACGATCTGCGCCGTCTTGGTCAGGCCGCGCAGCGATTTCAGGACCTCCTCGCGCTGTTCGAGGCTGGCGAGGGCACCCATCGTGACGCCTTCGGCGTCGGGGGCGCCGACCACGACGCGCGACAGCCGGGCCTCGGCCGCGGCGATGACGTCGTCCATCAGTGCGGTCGGCACGAAGGCGCGCCGGATGGCGGTGCACTTCTGGCCGGCCTTCACCGTCATCTCGGTGACGAGCTGCTTGACGTAGAGGTCGAATTCCTCGCTGCCGGGCTCGACGTCGGAGCCGAGGATCGACGCGTTGAGCGAATCGGCCTCGGCGTTGAAGTGGACGCCCTCACCGACGACGTTCGGATGCGCCCGCAGGGTGGCCGCGGTGTCGGCAGATCCGGTGAATGCCACGGAGTCCTGCCCGCCGAGGTGGTCGAGCAGCCCGCGGGCGCTCCCCGACAGCAGCTGGACCGAACCCTCGGGCAGCAGCCCGGACCCGATGATGCGACGGAACACGAGCTCGGTGAGATAGGCCGACTGGCTCGCGGGCTTCACGATCGAGGGGACGCCGGCGATGAACGCGGGGGCGAGCTTCTCGAGGAAGCCCCACACCGGGAAGTTGAACGCGTTGATCTGGACGGCCACGCCGCGGCGCGAGGTGTAGACGTGCTGGCCGAGGAACGTGCCCTTCTTGCCCAGCTGCTCGAAGGCGCCGTCGAGGTAGACGGTGTCGTTGGGCAGTTCCCGCCTGGCCTTGCTGGCGTAGCTGAGAAGGGTGCCGAAGCCGCCGTCGATGTCGACGCCGGAGTCGCGCTTGGTGGCGCCGGTCGAGGTGGAGAGGGCGTAGAACTCGTCCTTGCCGGCCATGAGAGTGAGGGCGAGCGCCTTGAGGGCGGCGGCGCGCTCGTGGAAGGTCAGCTTCGCGAGCGCCGGTCCGCCCACCTCGCGGGCGTAGGTCACCATCTCGCCGAGGTCGAGTCCGGTCGCGGAGATGCGCGCCACCTCGGAGCTGTCGACCGCGCTCAGCAGCGGCGTTCCCTCGTCCGGCGCGGTGTACCAGCGTCCGGCGGCGTAGCTTTCCAGTAACTTGCTCACGACAACTCCATTTCACCGTACGTTCGGTCGGTTAACAGAATCGTCGCTTCCTCAGCTGGTTGTCAAGGGAGGATCGCAACTTTTCGTGCGCTACCTCCTCTTGCGTACCGACCGAAGATTCGGTTATTAATAGACGGCACCCCCGTGAAGGAGAAGACTGTGGCCGAAGTGTTTCTGGTGGACGGAGCCCGTACCCCGCAGGGGCGATACGGCGGAGCGCTCGCAGGAGTGCGCCCCGACGACCTTGCCGGTCTCGTCGTGGCCGAGGCCGCCCGCCGGGCCGGAATCCCGGGCGACGCCGTCGACGAGGTGATCCTCGGAGCCGCCAACCAGGCCGGCGAGGACAACCGCGACGTCGCCCGCATGGCCGTGCTGCTCGCGGGCCTGCCGGACAGCGTTCCCGGCTACACGGTGAACCGCCTGTGCGCGAGCGGTCTGACCGCCGTCGCCTCCGCCGCGCACACCATCCGCAGCGGCGAGGCCGACATCGTCATCGCCGGCGGTGTCGAATCGATGACCCGCGCACCCTGGGTGATGGCCAAGCCCGGCACCCCGTGGGCACGCCCCGGAGAGGTGGCCGACACGTCGCTCGGCTGGCGCTTCACGAACCCGCGGTTCACCGCCACCGACCGGGACGTTCCGGTCGGGGCCGGACCGGACGTCCGCAAGGTGACGTTGTCGATGGGCGAGACGGCTGAGGAGGTCGCCGCGCTCGAGGGCATCACCCGCGCCGAGAGCGACGCCTTCGCGCTGCGCAGCCAGGAGCGGGCGATCGCGGCGGTCGACGCCGGCCGGTTCGAGCGCGAGATCGTGCCCGTGCCGGTGCGCGACGGTGAACTGACCGCCGACGAAACCCCCAGGCGGGGAACCACGCTGGAGAAACTGGGCTCGCTGAAACCGGTGTTCCGCAAGGACGGCATCGTGACCGCCGGCTCGTCGTCCTCCCTCTCGGACGGCGCCGCGGCACTGGTCGTCGCAAGCGAGGCGGCGGTGGAGAAGTACGGCCTGACCGTCCGCGGCCGCATCGTCACCAGCGCCAGCGCGGGCATCGCCCCCAACGTCATGGGTCTGGGCCCGGTCCCGGCCACCCGCAAGGCCCTCGCCCGCGCCAACTGGTCGATCTCCGACCTCGGCGCCGCCGAACTCAACGAAGCCTTCGCGGCGCAGTCGCTCGGGGTGATCCGGCAACTGAAGCTCGACGAGTCGATCGTCAACGCCGACGGCGGCGCCATCGCACTCGGCCACCCACTGGGCTGCTCGGGTGCGCGGATCCTTCTGACGCTGCTCGGCCGGATGGAACGCGAAGGCGCCCGCCGCGGGCTCGCCACGCTGTGCGTGGGCGTCGGCCAGGGCGTCGCGATGCTGATCGAGGCGCCGTGAACACACTGAAAATCGAGGACCGCGACGACCGGATGGTGGTCACGCTGCACCGTCCCGCGCAGCGCAACGCGATCAACGCGGAGATGATCGGCGAACTGCACCAGGTGTGCGCCTCGCTGGAAGCGACGCTGAAGCCGATGCTGCTGACCGGCGAGGGCGACCACTTCGCCGGCGGCGCCGACATCGCCGAACTACGCGAACGCGGCCGCGACGAGGCGTTCGCCGGCATCAACCGCAATCTGTTCGACCGCATCGCGAAGCTGCCGCTGCCCACCGTCGCGGCGGTGAGCGGGTACGCGCTCGGCGGCGGCGCCGAACTGTCCTACGCGTGCGACATCCGCATCGCCACCGAGACCGCGGTCTTCGGGAACCCCGAGCCGGGGCTGGGGATCATGGCCGCGGCCGGGGCCAGTTACCGGTTGCCCGAACTGGTCGGCACGTCCGTCGCCAAGCAGGTCCTGCTCGGCGGCCGGAACCTCGACGCGCAGGACGCGCTGCGCAGCGGGCTGGTGATGAGTGTCGTCGCACCCGGCGAGCACATCGATGCAGCGCACAAGGTCATCGACCGCATCACGCGCTCGGCGCCGCTGGCGCTCAAGCTCACGAAGATGATCGTCGACGCGCCGGGCTCGCACCCGTTCGCCGACGACATCGCCCAGGCGGTGCTGTTCGAGAGCCGCGACAAACACGACCGCATGACTGCCTTTCTGGAGAAGAAATGACGAGCACAGCACCGAAGAACGTCGGAGTGGTCGGCGGCGGCCGGATGGGCGCGGGTATCGCGCAGGTCTTCGCCACCCTCGGCTCCACCGTCACCATCGCCGAGAGCGGCGACCGGCAGGCGGCCCTGAAGCGGGTGTCCGACGGACTCGACCGCGCGCACGAACGCGGCAAGCTCGGCGACGTCGATCCCGCGACGATCCTCGGACGGGTGTCGACGGTGGCCGCCCCCGATGCGCTTCCGCCGGCCCTGGATCTGGTGGTCGAGGCGGTGCCGGAGTTGGTGGACCTCAAGCTGTCCGTGCTCTCGCTCGTCGAGAAGACGGTCGACTCGTCGACGGTGATCGCCAGCAACACCAGTTCTATTTCCATCGCCGGCCTGGGCGCGGCGCTGAACGACCCGGCGCGGCTGATCGGCATGCATTTCTTCAACCCGGTTCCGGCGTCGACGCTCGTCGAGATCGTCCGCGCCCCCGCCACCGACGCCGGCGTCGTCGAGAAGGTCCGGGAGTGGGTCGCCCAGCTCGGTAAGACCGAGGTGCTGGTCAATGATTCCCCCGGCTTCGCGACCAGCCGTCTCGGCGTGTGCCTCGGGCTCGAGGCGATCCGGATGCTCGAGGAAGGCGTCGCCGACGCCGAGTCCATCGACCGGGCCATGGAACTGGGCTATCGCCACCCGATGGGGCCGCTGCGGTCCACCGATCTGGTCGGACTGGACGTCCGGCTCGCGATCGCCGAGCACCTCGCGAAGACGCTCGGTGACCGGTTCTCGCCGCCGGCGCTGCTGCGCGAGAAGGTCGCGGGCGGGGAACTCGGCCGCAAGACCGGCCAGGGGTTCTTCACCTGGTCCTGACCGGGCCACGCACACCACAACCAGCAGGAGGCACATTCTCATGAGCACTGACGACGTGGTCGGACTTTCCGTGGACGCGGGACTGGCCACCATCACCCTGCGCCGCGCGGGCGCGTCCAACGCCCTGGACCGCGCGGTGAAGGAACAGTTGCTGGCGGCGGTGGAGAAGGTCGCCGCCGACGACGGCGTGCGTGCCCTGCTGCTGCAGGCGGAGGGCAAGAACTTCTGCGTCGGCCAGGACCTGGCCGAGCACGTGGCCGGCCTCGAGGCGGACGCCGCGCACGCGATGGACACCGTCGCCGAGCACTACAACCCGCTGCTCCGGGCGCTGGCCGGGGTCCGCGTCCCGGTCGTCGTCGCGGTCGGTGGGGCCTGCGTCGGGGCGGGGCTGGGCATCGCCCTGGCCGCCGACATCCGGATCGCGGGGGAGGGCGCGAAGTTCGCTACGGCCTTCACGGGGATCGCGCTGGCCGGCGATTCCGGGCTGAGTCACACCCTGGTGCAGGCGCTGGGACCGAGCCGGGCGACCGGGCTGATGATGCTCGGCGACCGGTTCACGGCGGCGCAGGCGCTGGACTGGGGGCTGGTGCACCGGGTGGTTCCCGACGCCGAACTCGGGGACGCGGCCACTGCGCTGGCGCGGAAGCTGGCTGACGGTCCCACGGCCGCGTACGCGCAGGTCAAGTCGCTGGTCTCGGCGGCGTCGAGCGGGCTGTCGGAGGCGCTCGAGCGGGAGCGCGAGGCCGCGGAGCAGCTCGGCCGGTCGAAGGATCACCGCAGCGCGGTCGACGCGTTCCTCGCGAAGCGCACGCCCGCCTTCGAAGGCCACTGACGTAATTCGGCTCCCGCCCTTGTGTGGGCGGGAGCTGACATGCATACTTGATACCAACCGATCATTCGGTAATAGAGGTAGGACATATGACCACGTCACACGCTTCCGATGAGCTGCAAGAGCTCTTCGATGACACCATCGCAGCCGACCAGAGGGTCGAGCCGCGGGACTGGATGCCCGACGGCTACCGCAAGACGCTGATCCGGCAGATCGCGCAGCACGCGCATTCGGAGATCATCGGCATGCAGCCGGAGGGCAACTGGCTCACCCGCGCGCCGTCGCTGCGTCGCAAGGCGATCCTCATGGCGAAGGTTCAGGACGAGGCCGGACACGGCCTGTACCTGTACTCGGCGGCCGAGACGCTCGGAGCCGACCGCGCCGACCTCACCGAGAAGCTGATCGAGGGCAAGCAGAAGTACTCCTCGATCTTCAACTACCCGACGCTGACCTACGCCGACGTCGGCGTGATCGGCTGGCTCGTCGACGGCGCCGCGATCTGCAACCAGGTCCCGTTGTGCCGCAGCTCCTTCGGGCCGTACGCGCGGGCGATGATCCGGGTGTGCAAGGAGGAGTCCTTCCACCAGCGTCAGGGTTTCGAACTGCTGATGACCATGATGCGCGGCACCGACGCCCAGCGCGAGATGGTGCAGGAGTCGGTGAACCGCTGGTGGTGGCCGGCGCTGATGATGTTCGGACCGCCGGACGATCAGTCGCCCAACTCCGAGCAGTCCATGAAGTGGCGCATCAAGCGGCACACCAACGACGAACTTCGTCAGCGGTTCGTCGACATGTCCATCCCGCAGGCCGAGGTGCTCGGCGTGACGTTCCCGGATCCGGACCTGAAGTGGAACGCCGAGCGCGGCGCTCACGACTTCGGCGAGCCCGACTGGAGCGAGTTCATGCAGGTGATCAAGGGCAACGGCGCATCGAGCGTCGAGCGCGTCGCCAACCGGCGGGCAGCACACGAGAACGGGGCGTGGGTGCGGGAGGCCGCGACGGCCTTCGCCCGCCGCGAGAGCAGCAAGGAGAACGCACGATGAGCACGGACGACAACGCAGTGCGCGCGGACTGGCCCCTGTACGAGGTGTTCCTGCGCGGCAAGCGCGGACTCAACCACGTTCACGTCGGATCCCTGCACGCCGCCGACGACGAGATGGCCGTCCGGCACGCCCGGGACGTCTACACCCGCCGCAACGAGGGCGTGAGCATCTGGGTGGTGCGGTCCAATTCGATCGTGGCGTCCAGCCCGTCGGAGAAGGATCCCTTCTTCGCGCCCAGCGGCGACAAGGTGTACCGGCACCCCACGTTCTACGAGATCCCCGACAACGTTCCCCACATGTGAGGCTGACGATGACCGACCACGACAATGCTTACGAAGGCCTCGTCGACGAAGACAGCCACGGCCAGTGGGCGTTCGGCACCAGCTTCGACGACCCCCTCGCGGGTGTCGACACCACGGTTCCGGAGGACGTCGACCTCTCCGCGCTGGCCGGCTACTGCCTGATGCTCGGTGACGATGCACTGATCAGCTCACAGCGTCTCGCCGAGTGGAGCACGCGCGCACCGGAACTCGAGGAAGAGGTTGCGCTCGCGAACGTCGGACTCGACCTGCTCGGTCAGGCGCGACTGCTGCTCGCCCGTGCGGCCGCGGCGGATGCGTCGGTCGTGCCGTACATCTCGGACACGAGCCCGATTCCCGCGGAGGACGCGCTCGCGTTCTTCCGGGACGAGAATCGGTTCCGCAACACCCGGCTGGCCGAACTCGACAACGGCGACTTCGCTCAGTCGATCACGCGACTGCTGGTGTTCTCGACGTGGCGTCTCGCGCTGTTCGATCGTCTCCGCACGTCCCGGGACCCGGTCCTCGCGGCGGTCGCGGTGAAGGGCGTCAAGGAACTCACCTACCACCGCGACTACGCGGCCCGCTGGGTTGTGACGCTCGGCTGCGGCACGGAGGAGTCGAAGACCAGGATGGCAGCGGCGCTTACCCACGTGTGGCCGTACGTCGAGGAACTGTTCGTCCCGACCACCGAGGAGCTTGCGCTCGCTGCGGTGGGGGTGGGCGTCGACCCGCGGGACGTGCGCGAGGAATTCGATTCGGTGCTCGAGCAGGTGCTGCACGCCGCCGAGCTCACCGCCCCGACCGGCCGGACCGTCGGCACCGTCGGCGGTCGGGCAGGCCGGCAGGGGCTGCACACCGAGGCGCTCGGACTGCTGCTCGCCGAGATGCAGAGCGTGGCCCGGGCGCATCCCGAAGGAGTGTGGTGACATGACCACCGCCGTGCGCAGCGACGCCCGTCGCCTCGCCGAATCCGTGCTCGACCCCGAGATGCCGATGCTCACGCTCGCCGATCTCGGTGTGCTGCGCGACGTCGAGGAATACGCCGACGGGTCGGTGGTCGTGACCATCACCCCCACCTATTCCGGTTGCCCCGCGATGGCCACCATGCGGGACGACATCGAGCACACCCTGCAGGACGCCGGGTTCGGCAGCGTCGAGGTCAAGACCGTCCTGTCGCCGCCGTGGAGCACGGACTGGATCAGCGAGAACGGCAGGCGCAAGCTCCGCGAGAACGGCTACTCGACACCCGGTCCCGCGCCGCGACGCGCATCGGGTCCGGTGCCGTTGACGCTCACCGTCAAGCCGCGACCCGTGGCGTGCCCCAAGTGCAACTCGGCGAACACCCGGCTCGACTCGGAATTCGGGGCGACGCTGTGCAAGGCGCTCTACCGGTGCCTCGACTGCCTCGAACCCTTCGATCACGTGAAGGAAATCTGACCATGACCACAGCGGTCTCCCCGAAACCCGGTGCGGCGTTGCGCAACCGGGCGTTCCACACCCTCACCGTCGCCGACGTCGAATCCCTGTGCGACGACGCGGTCGCGGTCACGTTCGACGTTCCGGCCGAGCTCGCCGACGAGTTCGCGTTCGGCCCCGGACAGTCGCTCACGCTGCGGCGGACGATCGACGGTGTCGAACACCGCCGCTCCTACTCCATCAGCGCCCCGGCCGGTTCCGCGCCGCGCGTCGGTGTGCGCGAGGTGTCCGACGGTCTGTTCTCGACGTGGCTCGTGCACGACGTCCGCCCCGGCGACCGGATCGAGGTGCAGGGCCCGAGCGGAACGTTCGTCGCCGACCCCGCGGCCGGTGGTCGCCACGTGCTGATCGCCGCCGGGTCGGGCATCACGCCGATGCTGTCGATCGCCGCATCGATGCTCGCGAATCCCGAGGCCGAAGTCGTTCTCCTGTATGGCAACCGGCGGACCCGCTCGGTGATGTTCGCCGAGGAGATCGCCGACCTCAAGGACACGTACGGGTCGCGCTTCGACATCATCCATGTCCTGTCCCGCGAGCCCCGCGAGGTCGAGCTGTTCACCGGCCGTCTCGACGCCGACCGGCTCCGGGCCATCTTCGACGCCGTGGTCCCCGTGGCCGATATCGATCACTTCTGGCTGTGCGGACCGTACGGGATGGTCACCGACGCCGAGACGGTTCTCGGCGACTTGCAGATCGACAAGGGCCGCGTGCATCACGAGCTGTTCTTCGTCGACGACGTGCCCCCGCCAATGGAAACCCACCGCGAGCCCGGCGTCACCGGGCCGAGCAGTGAAGTGACCCTGGTTCTCGACGGTCGCTCGACCACCGCGACGTTGCCGCGGGACGAATCGATCCTCGACGCCGCCGAGAAGTACCGCTCGGACCTTCCGTTCGCCTGCAAGGGCGGCGTCTGCGGAACGTGCCGCGCCAAGATCACCTGCGGTGAGGTGGACATGCGCCGCAACTACGCGCTCGAGGACTACGAGGTCGACTCCGGCTTCGTGCTGACGTGCCAGACCTTCCCGGTCAGCGACGACGTGACCGTCGATTTCGACGCCTGACCATACCCAGCC
>NZ_JAAOQS010000111.1:0-27612 GCF_011603105.1 Rhodococcus sp. A14
AGGTCGCCACCGAACTCAACGACCGTCCGAGGCTATGCCTGAATGACCTCACTCCGAACCAGGCTGTGCGACGATGGTGGCCCCTGCACGATTACCCGATGATTCGCCACGACTAGTGGAATCCGCCCCTGGTCCAGCGGCCGGTTCTGCCACTCGAGCATGCCGTCCATCACCCGTTCGGTGATCGTCGAGATCGTCTGCTTGGACACCTCGGCGCCATAGACCTCGGCCATGTGCGCAGAGATCTCACCGGTGGTCAGTCCCTTGGCCGACAGCGAGATCACCATGTCTTCCACCCCGGTGAGCCGCCGCTGCCGCTTGGCCACGATCTTCGGCTCGAAACTCGACTCCCGATCGCGGGGCACCTCCAGCTCGACCGGCCCGGCCTCGGTCAACACGGTCTTGGCGCGTCTGCCGTTGCGGGAGTTGCCGCTTCCCCGCCCGACCGAGTCATTCTTGCCGTAGCCGAGGTGGTCGTCCATCTCACCCTCGAGCGCGGACTCCACCACCAGCTTGGTCAACTTCGCCAGCAACCCACCCTCACCGGTGAGCTGCAGGCCGTCGGCCCGGGCCTGGTCCACCAGCTCCTGCAGCCTCGCGTCGCTGACGCCCACACGTGCCGAGTTCGATTCGGCCTCACGATCAATCACATCAGTCATAATGGTGCATCTCCTTTCAGAGTTACACCGTTGTTCTTACAGTCCCATCAGACGAATAGTCGGGCGAGTGTGACGTGGGTCGTCAATTTCAGTACAGGCCAGCACTTTTGAATATTCACAGATATAGATTGGCGACGGCACCGATCGCCTCCCAGTCCGTGGCGTGGGGGTGGATGCGCCCGGGGTAGGCGGCGGCGAACGTGCGCGCCAGTGTCACGGTCAGACCGCCGACGAGGTCCGGGACGCGGGCGAGGGTGTCGGTGGCGAGGATCCGGTCGAGTGGCCGGTGCGCGGCGAGTTGATCCAGGATCCGGTCGAGATCGAGTGGAATGTCCAGGGTGCGGTACCGGCGGATACTCGCCTGCAGCCCGGTGGTGATCGGCAGGTCGGCGGGTTCGATGGTGTATCGGCCGTGGGCGGCAGCCGAGGCCTGTGCCGCCAACAGCAGATGGAAGAGCACGCGGGTGACCAGGTCACTGAAGCGCGGCAGGTCATTGCCGTCGACCTCGAGGTGCGCGGCGAGCCGACACAGGCTGTGAAACTGGGACACCGTCATCACGGTCATTACCGGTCACCCCGTTTCGACATCACGAGCAGCGCGAGTTCGCCCATCCCGGGGCATCCGTCTCGGGGACCGTTCGAGATCACTCACGTCTGCGAATCATTCGATAGTGCCTGCGGCGCCGGACGCTTCGCCACCATGGCCGTCAGCACCGCTGAGGAAGCGGCAAATGGGATAGCGGCCGGGCGACAACGGTTCCGCCATCGCGGCTGCCGACGTCGCGTGGCTCGATGAGCATCCCGGGGCCCGCACCGGCACCCGAGTGCCCCACCGCGTCTCAACCCGAATCCGGATCCGAATCCGCGGGGGGCGCGCGGCTGGACACGCTCGCCACGGCACCAAGCACATCGTTGGGCACCGAGAAGGTCAACAGCTGGATCGCGGCCATGTTCGCCGCCGCTCACGACGACGACCGAGCGGCCCCCGAACACCGCGCGTTCGCAACGGACGGCCGACGACGTGAACGTGTCACCGCCCCCTGTTCGCGCTCTCGCGATCGGCGCCGTTGCTGCGATGCAGACGGCCTTGCGGTCGCCCGTCGAGAAGTAACCAGCCCGGGCGCGAGCGCACCGCGGTCGCGGGACACAGATTCGCCGGGGGCGGTCCTGAGATCGGTGCGTAACCGGACATTTCCGACGGTACCGGGCTAGATTCGAAGAAACGGGGGTGGGTGCGCCCACTTACGGGACGTACCGGACCGAAAGGTGTCTCGCAGTGCATCCCGCACAGCACGAAACCGAGCGAAGCGACCAGACCACGCCGGCCATCGCGGACGACGACCCGATCCGGTGGCCGGACCCCAGTCCCCTGGACCTGTGGTGGCAACGCGTCATGGCCGACACCATCCGTCGATGCAGGGAGGCTGAGCCCGAACACCCGGCCGGGGCCAGCTACGCCCGGTGGACGGAACGTAACCGCGTGGCAGGCTAGCCGCGCCACCCCTCCGGTTTCGACCGTATCGACCTCGCGTTGCTCCGTGCCGACGGACACGTCAGACTCCTTGTAGACATCCCAGGGGCGCAAGTCGTCAAGCAGCGCGGGTGGTGCGGCGGTGGTCCCAGGCGATGTGTTCGTCGTAGCGAGTGTTGAGATTCGGCGTGCAACGGGCTGCCGTGTCCACCTCGGCGTCGAGGAACGACCCGGTCTCGCGGCTGTCAGGGCGCTGGGATCGAATGTGCCGGAATCCTCTCTTCGCGAACTGCGTCGATCCGGCGCTTCCGAACTGGCCGACGTACTCAGCGTCGAGACCGCTGCCGAACCGTTCTCCGCGGCATCCTGGGAGGACCCCGACCACTGGATCATGCCGGGCGAGATCGGCCTCGGCGGCCGGTCTCTCGTAGCCATCCACACCCCGGGGCATACCAAGGGTCACTACGTCTTCGATGACAGAGACTCTGGTCTGCTCTTCAGCGGTGACCATATCCTCCCGCACATCACCCCGTCGATCGGATTCGAACTCGGACCATGGGGCATGCCTTTGGGAGACTATGTGGACTCGCTCGAATTGACGCATCGACAGCCGGATCGGCGCTTGTTACCCGCCCACGGCGCCGTCACCGGCAGCTCCCGTGAACGAGCCGCCGAATTATTGCAGCACCACGAGCACCGCTTCGACGAAATCGTCGACGAACTGTCACCGGGCGCCCCTTCGACCGCGGCCGGGGTCGCCGAGAAGCTGCCGTGGGGACCCGGCGCCGACGGCCGTTCTCTAGTCTCGACTCGTTCAACCAAATGATCGCAATCTGTGAGACCCTTGCGCACCTCGACGTCCTGGTGGACCGACGGCTTGCTGTGCGTAAGAGCGGCAACGGAGCCGAGCGATTCTCGCTCGCCAGTGCAAACGACTAGGTTTCTGACATGAGCCACACGAGACTCGCCCTGATCGGCTATTACACCGCCCTCGACAGCTCGAACCCATACTCGGCGCTCACATTCGTTGATCCCTTCGATCGAGTTCACAATCATGCTGCCAGGCTCGACCATTCGTGGATCCGGAGTCGAGGACCTCCGGGCATACATCGACAGTCGTGGGGAGACCGAACGACAGCATATCCCGATACAGTCGGCCCACACTGATGATCTCGAATTCGATTACGGTGCAGTGCAAGAGCCGGAACGTACGGTGGGACACTTCTCCGCGACCGCGCGGATCGACTCCGTCGGAATGATCATGACCTACTTCGTAGCCTTCCATCCCGACGTGCGGGTCATACTCTGAAATCTCGGATCGAGATCCCGGCGTTTGTACTCGGTGCCCCAAACCTCCAGCCGACATCGACTAAGCGCAGATTCAATCAAGGTGGGACGTCGGCGTACGCCTCGGCCCCGCATCCTGTCAGGCAGGCGTCGGACGGTGAGGACTTCACGGCGCACTGCGGTCGGTCGTCAGGCGATCTTACGGACACAGGTCGCGGCCTGGGTCGTGGCGTAGATGCACGATTAGAATTTGGCCGATCCGCAGTTCGTCGTGGCCTGACGCAGACCGAAAGCGTCCGAAAGGCAACGTGCATCGAGAATCGATTCGCTCACCTGCAGGTTGACATGAAATCTGGGAAGTAACACCTGTTCCACGGAACTGCAAATATCCATTGCCATTTGATCCGAGTATGGGCAGAAATCTGTCTTGCCTCAGCTCCGTTTGGCTTGCCTCAGACCAACTGGCAGGGGACAACAACAACGCCGGTGATAGGAGTTGTTCAGCGGCCCGGTCCGTGTCACTCATGGTTTGTGCGCACTCGGCGACGATAATTTCATTCTCCGCACCGTCTTTCGCGAAAGTGCAGTTCAGTGTGTCCTTCCGCAACCCACTGCACGACCTACCGGTCGGCGACTGAACCCGAGGTCACCTCCGTTTGGATACGTGCCTTGTCCGGGATTGCGGGCGAGAGCAGGTCGTCTGGCAGGAGGTCAGGCTGAGCGCGGTTGAGAGATTTCCGACCCTCACGTCCGGGAGTGTCCGCACAGCGTCGTTTGCAGTGCGCGTGACGACCGGCGGGCACAATCACAGTCGGTGCCGTCGGCCTGACCGAGTGTCTTTCACTCCGATTCGGTGCCCTTTTTGTTCCCGTTCCCGACCGTGTCGGCAGCCTCCTCGCCCCTTTTGACCAGTGTCTATGCTGCGGATCCCCCACTCCTATTTACCCCGCGGCAGTACGATCGGCCGGCCGCAAGCCCAGATCGTCGGCTGCCTTCGTCAGATTAGCGCGCCGCTCTTCGATGGTGGCGCCCTTCCAGATCGTGTCCGCCCACACGACCAGGTTGGTCATGCCGTGATCGTGGTACCGCTGTAGCTGGGTCGCACTTGTTGCGTCGACACGAACGAAACAATCGAATTCATTCGTCTTACCGTGTCTTTCACGGCACCGTGCTATCTCAGTGACCAGTTCCAGCGATCCCTCGAACGAGGGCGTGCCTGACGTGAACCATCCGTCTCCGAGCCTCGCCGCGCGGTCCAGTGCCTTGGGTCCGTTTCCTCCCAGGATGACGGGGATGTCCACCTTTCGCGAATGCATCTGGACCGAGCCGATGTCGAAGTGTTTGCCATTGTGCACGAACGGTTCGCCGGACCACGCCGCCCTCAGCACCTCGATGCACTCCTCTGTTCGCGACGTCCGCGTCCTGTAGGGCACTCCTAGTGCAGTGAACTCTTCCTCCAACCATCCGGCACCGACGCCGAGTAACACTCGGCCCCCGCTCAGTTCCTGAACGGTGATGGTGGTGCGCGCGGTGAGCAACGGATGGCGCAGTGGGGCCAGGTACACGGCGGTACCCAGTCGGATCCGCGTCGTCAAGGCCGCGATCGCCGCATGCACCGCCCAGGGGTCGGTCAGTTCGGTGTCGGTGTCCAGGATCGGGCCGGCATGGTGACTGTGCGCCTGCGTCCCGTCGGTCGGATGATCGCTTCCGTACCCGATCGGATGGAAGATGTGTTCACCGAGCCATAGCGCATCGAATCCCAGTTGGTCCGCTGATATCGCCAACTCCAACAGGTCGCGACCTGTCATGCCGAACGCGGACAATCCAAGTGATGTCACTGGCCTTCCTTTCGTGATCTCCCGAGGCATCTGGGCGTTCCGCCCCCATGCGTCAACTCAGTGCGAGTTCGAGAAGGCGCTCGGCATGATGCTGCGGCTTGCCCAACAACCCCGCACTGCTCAGCGCCCGCCGATAATAGAGATGAGCAGGGTGCTCCCAGGTGAATCCGATACCGCCGTGGACCTGAATACACTCGCCCGCAGCAAGAACTGCCGCGGGAGCGCACGCCATTGCCACCATCGCGGCCGCGCGCGACAGTTCGTCGGCGGTGCCCTTCGCGGCCGCCCAGATACCGTGCTCGACTGCAGACTCGGCGCTCTGCACGGCAACCGCCACCTCGGCGAGCTTGTGCTTGATCGCTTGGAAGGAACCGATGGGTCTACCGAACTGGATGCGTTCACGTGCGTACTCGACAGCCATATTCAGAACAGTCTTCGACTGTCCCAGCTGTTCGCATCCGATCGCCAGCAACGCGAGATCGCGGGCACGGGCGAGCAACTGCCCGGCGTCGCCGACCGTACCGACCACCTCCGCAGGAGCGTCGTCGGCCGTGATCACGGCCAGCGGCCGCGTGGGATCGAGTGTGCGCATGGCGTCCCGCCGCAGGTGTTTGCCTTCGACGGCGAAGAGCGTGCACCCCGAGCCGTCCCGGACCGGTATCAGAATGAGATCTGCTGTTGCTCCGTCGATCACGAACTCGTCTGTTCCCGACAGGGTGTACCCGTCGGGCGTCTGTTGTGCAGCGAAGGGAGCGGACTGTTCGGCGTATGCGTGGTCACCGATCAGGACCGGATCGAAGATCACGGTGGCGGTGGCCTCTCCCGCGGCAAGCCGGGGAATCCACTTGTCCGAGATGTCGCAACCGGCTGCAGCGAGAAGAACTTCGGTGGCGACGAAGGTACTCAGGTAGGGCACAGTGGCCAACGCCGCGCCGAGTTCCTCGAGGAGCACAGCGGCCTCCGCGAAGGTGGCCCCCACCCCGCCCAGCGCCTCGGGAACGGCCAGGGCGGGCGCCGCGAAATCTCCACTGAGTGCCGACCACAGCTCCGTGTCGGTGCCACCCGCCGACGCCGTCTCGGCCCGTTCGAGGAGATTTTCGGGTGGATTGACCTTGCGGACCATCGCGATGATCGATTCGCGAAGCAGTATCCGATCTTCGGTGGCTTCGGAGTGTTCGAGGATCATGCCGTGACACCTTCGAGCAGTGCGGCCAGTTCGGTGCGAACCTCACGACGCAACAGCTTGCCGAGCTCGTTGTAGGGCAACGCGTCCCGATAATGGATCTGGGCGGGAACCCGGGTCGAGCGCAGGGTCACGCGGACCAATTCCTGCAGTTCCTCGCTGCCCGCGGCTTTGCCGGCAGCGAGCACCACCACAGCTTCGACCCGCTCACCCCACTCCGCGTCCGGCACACCGACAACGGCAACGTCGGCCACGGCCTTATGGCTGCGCAAGCAGTCCTCGATCTCCGCCGGCGCGATGTTTTCGGCCCCGCGGACGATCACATCGTCAGCGCGGCCGTGCAGGAACAGATAACCGTCGGCGTCGAGATGCCCATGATCGCGGGTGGGGTACCAACCATCCTCCCCCACTGCCGAATGCGAAAGGTACTCCCCCGAGACCTGTTCGCCGCGCACCCAGACTTCACCCGCCGCACCGGCCGGTAGCGCTGCTCCATCGTCGGACCGCACCTCGAGTTCGATCGAGGGGATCGGCCGGCCCACCGAGCCGAGCCGTGCGCGAACCGACGGGTCGTTACTCGCCGCAGCGATCCGATGGTCTTCGGGCCCCAGGACCGCGATGGTCGAGCTGGTCTCGGTGAGCCCGTAGGCGTTGACCAGATCTACTCCGGGTAGCAGTGCGAGCGCCCGCTCGACCGTCTCCACCGGCATCCGGCCGCCCCCGTATGACAGATGTCGCAGCGCGTCGAGTCTCTGGCCACGTCGTTCGAGGACATCGAGGATCCGGCCCAGCATCGTCGGAACCACCATGGCGTGCGTGATGGCCTCGTCCGCGGCGAGATTCACCCAGGATTCCGGGTCGAACGCGGGAAGTTGGACGATACGACGTCCGGAATACACCGACGTGAGCGCTGAACTCACGGAGGCAATGTGGTAGGGCGGGACCGAAACCAGGATCGCTTCCTCGGGGCACGCACTGAAAAATTCGACGGTACTGACCACGTACGGCACGAGATTGCTGCTTCGCAGAACTGCGGCTTTCGGATCACCACTGGTGCCGCTGGTGAACAGCAGCACCGCTGGTGAGTGTTCGCTGCGCGCCGCGACGACGTCGTCGGCGGCGGCGTCCAGTGTATTCAGATCGAGCAGGCTCACGCTGTTGCTGGACTCGACTCGGGCGGTGAAGTCGGCGCCGGCGACCACCGCGACCGGCGCGAGTCGTTCGAGCGCGCGGCCGACCTGTTGGTCGGTCCAACGGTAGTTGATGGGAGCGAACGGCACACCCGCGTAGCTGCACCCGAACAGCAGCGCAATGCACGTCGGCGAGTTCAGGTCGAGATACGCCAGAGCCTGCGCGTCGAGCCTGCCGATCTGGGAGCCGTATCGACGGCTCAGTTCGAGCAGTTCGCGGTAGGTCAGTCCGTCGCGTCGGGTACCGACGGCGATTCGGTCACCGTCCGCGTCTGCGGCCATTTCCAACAGCATCGAAAGATTCATGGTCGTACCCATCAGTCCGAGGAGGGAAGGGCCTTGGGCACCGACAACTCGAGTGGCCGGTCATCGGCCGAAATGGAGCCGGCACCCGGCTTGACGCACAGGACTTCCACACCGGACTCCGTGTCGATGTACCTTTTACCCAGCACGGTGCCCGCATCGAAGCCGGCCGCAGGGGCGCCGAGACCTTCTGTCGACTCGTCCGGTGCCAGCATCGGTACACCACCGCAGCACAGGGTGACGTCTCCGGTACCGGCGCGGATGACCATGACTTCGGTGCTGCAGACCGCGCTGCGCATTTTGGCACCAGTTTTCATTACCTACTCCTCAGTGATTTCATCGCGGAATTCGATATCAGGACAGCAACCCGAGGGCGCGACGAGCGAGCGGCGGAATCAGTGCGCCACGCTCCCCCATCCGGGCGTCGGTGGTCTGACCTCGAACGAAGCGGGCGTAGAGCTGTTGGAGGATCACCGCCGTCTTCCAGCATCCGAGTGCCTCGTACCAGGCGATGTCGGACAGATCGAGACTGCTGCTCCGCCCGTATCGGTCGATGACAGCGGCGCGGGGCGGCAGGCCGAGTCCGTGCATTCCTGGAACCGCGATGAACGCCGCATCCGAGTCGGGATCGAGTGTGCTGTCCGGCCAGTAATTCAACAACGTACCCAGATCCGACAGCGTGTCCCCGGTGGTCGCCATGTCCCAATCGAAAACCGCCGTGACGCGGTCCGGGTCACCCGGCCTGAACTGGCAGTTGTCGATCTTGTAGTCGTTGTGCACGATCCCACCGCGCTGGCTTCGCGGCTGGCCCTTCACGAGCCGGACCGCGACCTCCCGCATGACGGCCGCGGTCTCCGGCGAGTCGACCTCCGGTTCCACAGCTGCCCAGCGCCTCTGCCAACCGTGGAGCTGCCGGTCGAGGTAGCCCTCAGGCCGGCCCAGGTCGGACAGCCCTGCCTTCCCCGGATCCACCTCGTGCAAGTCGGCGAGGGCATCGATCACTGCCAGCCCGATACGTTCGCCGGCATTGTCGAAGCCGGACATCGAGTCAGGTACCCGGTCCCAGACGACGATGCCCTCGCGGTACTCGTTGACGAAGAACTCCGCGCCGATCACCGACTCGTCGGCACAGTGCAGGAGAGCGCGCGGCGCGCGGGGAAACTCGGTGTGCAGCTGTGAGAGAACCTTGTACTCGCGGGCCATGTCGTGGGCGCCGGCGGCGATGGTGCCGAAGGGTGGTCGGCGAACCACCAGTTGCCGATCACCGAACGTGACCTGATATGTCAGGTTCGCTGATCCGCGGGGGAACTGGAGAACCGAGAAGTCGCCCTCGAGGTCCGGGAGCTGCTCGCGTAAATAGCTTTCCAGCCGGTCCCAGTCGAGTATCTCACCGGCACGAACCGGTGCGAGCTCGGCCTGATCGTCGTTGACCTCGGTACTCATGACAGTGCTGCCAGATCGAGATGCGCATACTTTTCCTGAGCCGCCGCCTCCAGGGCAGGAAGATGTCGGGTCGGAAACAGTCCCGGTGCCGGGGTTGCGCCACGCAGCAATTGCTTTGCCACGGCCTGCAGGTGCAACTCGGTGGCACCGTCGGCGAGCCCCATGTGGTAGCTCTCCATGATCCAGCGCCCGAACGGCAATTCCGTCGAAATGCCCAGTGATCCGTGGATCTGGGCCGCGCGTGAGGTCACGTCGAGAAGCACCTTGGGCATCGCGGCCTTGACCGCCGAAATATCGACCAGGACCCGCTTGTAGTCGTTGTACTTGTCGATCTTCCACGCGGTCTGCAGCACCAGAAGCCGGAACTGCTGCAACTGAATCCACGATTCGGCGATCATTGCCTGCACCATTTGCAGGTCCGCCAGCCGCTGCCCGCGCGTATGGCGGGACACCGCGCGCTCGAGCATCATGTCCAGCGACGCCTTCACTAGACCGACGGTCCGCATCGCGTGGTGGATACGGCCGCCTCCGAGTCGCGTTTGCGCCACCTCGAAGCCCTGACCCTCGTCCCCGAGGCGGTTACCCGCCGGAATCCGCACGTCCGTGTACCGCATGTACGCGTGAGTGGCCTCATGGTCCTCATGGCCGGACACCCCGACGTTACGGACAATCTCCACACCCGGGGTGTCGATCGGTACGAGGAACATGGATGCTCGCTTGTGCGGTGCGGCTTCGGGGTCGGTCACGGCCATGACGATGAGGAATGTCGCGAACCGGGCGTGCGAAGAGAACCACTTCTCTCCGTTGATGACGTACTCGTCGCCGTCTCGTACCGCACGCGTGACGAATCCGGTCGGGTCGGAGCCACCGGCCGGCTCGGTCATCGAGTAGGCCGACATGATGTCACCGTCGATCAGCGGCTCCATGTAGCGCTTCTTGAGATCGGCGCTGCCGAAGTGCGCCAGCACCTCCGCGTTGCCCGAGTCCGGGGCCTGGCAGCCGAACACCACCGGACCACTGTGGGTTCGCCCGAGGATCTCGTTGAGGAGGGCAAGCTTGAGCTGTCCGTAGCCTCGTCCGCCGAGATCGGGCGTGAGATGGCAGGCCCACAGGTTCCGCTCACGTACCTGCTGCTGCAGCGGGCGGATGAGCTCGTTACGCTTCGGATTCGTTACGTCCCAGGCGTGCTCGATCAGCCGGTCGAGGGGTTCGACCTCGGTGCGAACGAAGTCCTCCACCCACTCCAACTGGGCCTGGAATTCGGGATCGGTTTCAAAGTCCCAGCTCATCGCATGCTCCTAGAATACGTAGTGAAAGAGGAAAGTTCGTGGAGGACTACCGGGACAACACGGTGCACGCGCTGATGCCCGGTGCCCCGTAGACGTGGCTGAAGGCCAGCTTCGGATCACCCGGCACCTGCCGGGCACCGGCAGCGCCGCGCAACTGCACCACGTTCTCGTACACCTGCCGCAGCCCGGTCGCGCCGATCGGTTCACCGTTGGCGATGCAGCCGCCGTCGGTGTTGATCGGGATCCGCCCGCCGATGGCGGTCTCCCCCGCCGCGATCAGCGCCTGCTGCTCTCCGTGTTTGCAGAGTCCGGTTTCGGCCATGTGCATGATTTCGGCCCCCGATTCGGTGTCCTGGATCTGTGCGACGTCGATATCGGCCGGGTCCACGCCGGCAGCCTCGAAGGCCGCTCGCGCCGCTGTCACCGTGGGCCCGTCCGCGCGTTCGGTCGAGACCCACGGACTGAACACCTCGAACGAGCCGAACTGACGTGAACGCAGCTCCGCGGCCTCGAGGAATACCGGGGTATCGGTGTACTTCTTCGCCTGATCGGCACGCGCGAGAATCAGCGCCACGGCCCCCTCTGCGGGGGAGCAGAACATGAACTGCGTCAGCGGATGGCTGACCATCGTCGACGACAAGACCTGTTCCTCGGTCATCGGAGTCCGGCGCCACGCATGGGGAGCCAGGGACCCGTTACCGAACGCCTTCACGGCGACCTGTGCGAGTGTGTTCTCGCTGATACCGTGTTCGGCCATGTACCGCTGAATCTTCATCGCGAAGAACTGGGTGGTCACCATCATGCCCGTCTCGCCGTACCACTGCCCCAGCCCATTCGCCTTCGGATCGGCGTTGAAGGCGCCCTTGGGATGCTTGTCGAACCCGATGGCGATCCCCAGGTCGTGCTTGCCCGACGCGATCGTGTTCACCGCGGACGTCAACGCGCTACCGCCGGTGGCGCAACCATTGGAAACGTTGATGAACGGAAGCCCGGTCAGTCCGAGCTCGGAGACGAGGGTGTCGGCGTTTCCGGCGGAATCGCTCCCACCGTAGGCAAATTGAATATCGGACCATTCGACACCGGCATCCTCGAGCGCCTGTCGCGCAGCATGGACGGCCTGGGCGCGGCCGCTCACACCTTCGGTCCGCCCGAATTGGTGGATGCCTATTCCGACGATCGCGACCTTCATTTCGTCTCCTCAGTGCTGCCGGGGCCGAACGCGTAGGTCAGGACCTCGGAACCGTCGGCGTCACGGTGGTTGACCATCGTGGTCAATGTCATCGAATCGCCGATCTCGAGTTGGTCCGGGTCATTGATCGTCAGCCGGGTCTCCACGATGACCGGACCCAGGTCGATATATCCGACACCGAACGGGACGAAGTCATCCGGACCGAGGAACGGGCGTTTCGGCCGGAACGACTGCACGGTGTAGGACCACAACGTTCCGGCCGACGGAAGTTCAACGCTGACCATCGTGGAACCGCTGCATCGTGGGCACGAATCCTGCAGCGGAAAGGTGACGGTGCCACAATCACCGCAGCACCCGCCGAGGAGAACCACACCCCGGTCATCGATCCGAAGCACCTCGCTATCGATCGATTTACCGGGCAACAGAGCCTGTGTCGGCGTCATTCTCGAACTCCTGACTCGTGTGTTCCGAGGCCCTCGCCCATCGACCAGGTGTGCTCGACAGCAGTCACGACGTACCTCCGATATCTTCGCTCGGGTCGCGGTCAGGTAGTTCGCCATCGACCAGTCCTGTGCCTCGCATCACTCCCGATACGCCGAGCATAATTATCATGAGGAAATTCCGCAATACGGTTTTCACGGGCCAGGAGAAGTGGAGGGAAGTCTGCGGGCCGACTGGCTGTCACGGATCGGGAGAATGGGTCCCGAGAGGCGCTTTCGGATCGTTACCGCCGCAATTCTGCAACGCCGGGGATGGCCGCGCGTCGGCACGATCGCCTATCCATTTCGCCGTCCGGTGACGCGTCGGCCGATCATCCGCGCGCGTAGTCACGGTGATCCTGGAGCGTTCGCGCCGCGAGCAGGTCTGGATCGCCGAGCTTGAGGGCCGAACCGAGATCAGGCAGCCCCGGACGGCCGTCCACGCCCCGATCGTGACCGCAATGCTGGCTTCGCCGCCGACGGGTATCGGGTGACGCCGGGGAGCAGCGAGCTGCTCCCCGGCCGGCAACTATTTCCTGCCTATGTTGTTGACTCCGAATCGTTGTGGAAGTTCTTGGGATGTGTCGGGTCGTCAGTGGCCCGGCCATCCGCCAACGGCGAGTGACTTACCGAATGGGTAAGGAGCCGCTCGCTCGCCGGTGGTTGTGGGTATACGCACGTGAGATTGCTTATCTCGTCCCGGTTGCAGTTCGATTCGGGAATGACCTGCCACAGACGCTCGACGAACCGGCGCGTTGTCATTCCGAAGTTCACAAGAATCTCCTCCCTGGCGGGGCCCCCGTATGGTGCCCACCTCCTGGCGAAGTCGATGAGGAGCTCCGCATCGTTGTCAGGATGTATACGCTTGCGGTTGACTTCGATCCAGGTGGCATGACGCCTTTGACGCCATTGACGATATTCTGCAGGGTTCATGGTATTCAACACATCTATTCGGGCCTGGGCAGGCCAGTGGAGTTGCGAATCTGCCTCACTGCGGCTAGGTATGCATGCGGTCGATGACGGTTTCCGTCCACCCAGCTGCTCGGCGATTCCGAGATACCCTGGACTGCCAGGGCAGCCGGGTGACCACTCCTGTCGGCAATTGCAAACCCACCCTTCATGTCGCGGTGGAGACGCGCCTCGAACTCGCCTTTGTGCGGGCGACCTGGACCCGGTCAGATCCTGCGGTTGTCCCCCACAAGTTCCTTCGCGATGGTCCATTTGGGAAGCACCCTGGCGTTGCCCTCACGATCGGGTCCGAGATCCTCGAATTCGACGACGAATTCGGTGGTCTCGTCGACGTCCACCCTGCCGGGTAGATGGCCGATCATCCGGACGTTCTGTTCGCCGTGGACGTCGATCAGGACCACCGTGTACGGCACCGGAAAGAGCGGATGGACCTGGTGTTCCACGATGGTCCACGACTTTACCCGGCCGCGGCCCGCAACGGCAGACCATTCGAGATTGTTTCCGCCGCATCCCACACACCGGGGCCTGGGCAGATGGACCCGGGCTCCGCAGTCCGTGCAGGTGAGGACTCCAAGTTTCCCTTCCGCCGCCAACTCGAAGAAACCGCGACTCGCCGGGTCGTCGACCCGCGGTGCCAGCCGGGCGCTCATGCCGACACCAGGATCAGCGCCGCGGTGGACGGCGGCGGTGCCGACGTCACGAGGGACACCGACGCCCCCTCCACCTGGTTCGACGACTGTCCGCGAATCTGCCGAACACCTTCGACGACATGGTTCATTCCGTGGATGTAACCCTCGGACATATGACCTCCACTCGTGTTGAACGGCATCGACCCGCCGACTTCGAGTTCACCGGATTCGATGAAGGCGCCGGCCTCCCCTCGGGCGCAGAAGCCGTAATCTTCGATCTGCAGCAGCGCAGTGATGGAGAAGCAGTCGTAGAGCTGCGCGGAGTCGACGTCCTCGGGCCCGAGACCTGCACGCGCATAGAGTGTCTCCGCGCACTGCCGCGACGGCATCGATAGTGGATCCTCGCGCATCAGTACCGGATACATCTGCCCCGGTTGCGGGCGAGGCCCGCTCGCCATGGCTGCGGCACGGATCACCGCGGGGGGTTGCCGCAGATCCTTCGCGCGTTCGGTCGTGGTGACGACAACCGCCGCGGCACCATCGGTTTCGAGACAATAGTCGAACAGACGCAACGGTGTGGACAGCATGCGCGAGTCCATGTAGTCATCCAACGTCATCGGACGGTGATGCATTTGCGCCGCCGGATTGTTGTTGGCGTGCTTGCGCGCAACAAGTGCGATGTTCGCGAGTTGCTCGGACTTCAACCCGGTCTCGTTCATGTACTGCTGCGCGATGAGCGCAAAGAACATGCCCGGGGAGAGCAACCCGTACGGGCCGAAGAACTCTGTGAACGACTCGGCGCCGCCGATGACGGGATCCAGCTCGGCGGAGAGTCCGAACCGGTTGCCGGAGCGACCGTTGAGGGAGCGGAAGACCACCACGGTGGCCGCCTGTCCACTCATGATCGCGGCGACGGCCTGTGCCACCATCGCGCAGGGACCCGACCCACCCGGACCAGCCTCACCGTAGTAGGTCAGATTGCGTGCGCCGATCGCATCGCCGAGAGCCGCGCAGGACACGAGGTCCATGTCGTTGCGAACGATGCCGTCGACATCGGCGGGGTCTATGCCTGCGTCTGCCAGCGCAGCGAGCGCCGCGTCCGCCGCGAGAGCTGTCACGCTCACACCGGAGTTCTTCGAGAAGGCGCTCTGCCCGACCCCAGCGATTGCGCAGACGTCGCGTTGCCATCGATCAGTCATGTGCCAGAACCTCTTCCGTGTGCTCGCCGAGTCGTGGTGGACGTGTCGGCGCGCCGTCACCACTGGAGAATCGGTACGGGGTGCCGGGAAAGAGCGCACTGGAGCCGTCGTGCATCTCGACGGGGACGAAGAACCCGCGTTCGGCGAGGTGCTCGTCGTCGAACAACTCTTCCGGGGCCCGCAAAGGTCCGATCGGCAGACCACGCCCCTGGCCCTCGCGGTAGACGGTTCCCGAATCCTGAATGAGGAAGAAGACCTCGAGCAGTTCCTGGATGTGCGAGAAATTCTCCTGCCGATACGCCAGCGACAGGTACTCGTCGTCGACGAGATCCGCCGCGACGCCGGCCGATTCCATCCACGAGGTCAGTGCCTTCCACGCATGCTGGTCAGCGAGAATGAGAGCGAAGTACACCCACACCCCGTCC
The DNA here is from genome assembly GCF_011603105.1 of Rhodococcus sp. A14. Taxonomy (NCBI): domain Bacteria; kingdom Bacillati; phylum Actinomycetota; class Actinomycetes; order Mycobacteriales; family Nocardiaceae; genus Rhodococcus; species Rhodococcus sp. A14. The sequence goes on from NZ_JAAOQS010000111.1 coordinate 15,554, forward strand.
GCGCACTGGAACAACGCCGGCTGCGTCGGCTCCGGCTGGGCGTGGCGGCAGGTCTGCCTCTGCACCAGCGCCTTCGGGTAGAACCAGTAGGGGTTTGCCAACTCACCCGTGACCGCGATCGATTCGTGCATGGACACGTCGACCAATTGCCCCTGTCCGGTGTTCTGGCGCTCGATGAGTGCAAGAAGAAGTCCGCACAGCGCGAAGCTCGCGGCGGTCATGTAGCCCTGATTTCCGCCGGGACGGATCGGCGGAATCGAATGATCGTCGTACCCACACGTGGTGAGCAGCCCGCCCATCGCGAGACCGACCAGGTCGGAGCTGCGGTAGTTCGCCCACGGGCCGGTCAATCCGAACGGGGAGACCGACAGTGCAATCAGCCGAGGTTGCTCCGCGCACAGCCGTTCGAGGTTCAATCCCTGCGCTTCGAGATCCATCGGCCGGCCGGTGGTGAGAAGAATGTCCGCGCCGGCGATGAGATTGGCAAGTGCAGCGCGTCCCTCCTCGCGATCGGTGTCCACGGTGACCGAACGCTTCGAGGTGTTGTACGTCCAGAAGTTCAGGCTCTTGTCCGGATCGACATCGCCACCCGCGTAGGGTCCGATATGTCGGCTCGCAGCGCCACCGGGGGGCTCGACCTTGATGACGTCGGCGCCCTGATCGGCAAGGAGCTTGCCGGTGTATTCGCCGGCCGGATCGTCGGCGAGTTCGACGACGACCAGGCCACTGTATGCGAGTTCCATCAGATCACGCCCTCTGCGGTAAGCGTCGCAATCTCGTCCGCCCCGAGTCCGAGGATGTCCCCGAACACATACCGATTGTCTTCCCCGAGTAGTGGTGCGCTGCGCCAATTGTCCTGAACGGTGCGGGAAAACTGCATGGGTGAGCCTTCGAATTTGGCCATACCGATGACCGGGTGATCCAACTCGAAGAATGTTCCGCGTAGATCGATCTGGGGGTCCGATTCGGTGAGGTCCTGCGAGTTCCGTACGGCACCGGCCGCCACGCCGGCAGTCTGCAGCAACTCCATGGACTCGTGTGCGGGCCGACCGGCGGACCAGCGGGAGATGTGTTCGTCGAGCTGGTCCTGGTGGGCGAAGCGCGAGGATTGATTCGCGAACTCCGGCGATGACGCCCATGCGGGATTGCCGAGTGCTGTAACGAACCGGGACCAGTCCGCGTCGTCGAACACCGCGATTGCGAGCCATTTGTCCTCGCCCGCCGCTGGATAGACACCATGCGGGGCCGCCTGCGGGTTGTTCAGGCGGTTTCCGTTCGGGTATCCGGGTCTGCGGGTGGTGGCCTTGTTCACGGACACGTCGAGCAGGTCCGGGCCGATCAGATTGATGCCGGCCTCGACGGCAGAGACATCGATCTCCTGCCCCTTGCCGGTGGCGTTGCGCTGCACGATCGCCATCAACAGTGCCACCGAGTTGTAGTAGGCGGCTTGGTTGTCCATGTAGGACAGTCCCCAGCCGGACGGCTCCCGATCCGGCAGACCGGAGATGAAGGACAGGCCGCACACCGCTTGGATCACCGGACCGTAGCTCTTGAATCGGTGGTGTGGCCCGCTGTGCCCGAATCCGCTCATCCGCGCGAAGATGATCTCGGGATTGATCTCCCGCAGGTCGTCGTAGGTCAGTCCCCACTTCTCCATGACACCGGGTGCGAAGTTTTCTGTCACGACCGAACTGGCGGCGATGAGCTGCCGCACCAACTGCTGGCCGCGTTCGGTCTTCATGTTGACGGTGATGCCGAGCTTGTTGCGGCTGTAATTGTTGAACAGCCCGCCCTTGTTCGGATCCGGATTCGGATCTTCGTCGCCGTACGAACGCAGTTCGTTCTTGTAGATGGGCAAGCGCCTGGGCATGTCCAGACGATCACGTGCCTCGATCTTGATGACCTCGGCGCCGAAATCTGCCAGCAGGCGGGTGGCGACAGCACCGACACCCATCCAGCAGAAGTCTGCGATCCGCACACCGGCAAGCGGTCCCGTGCGCTGTTGGGGCAGGCGCCCACTGTCCAGGTGTGTCTGCGTTGGCCGCGTGTGCTCTATTGCCGTCACCACGTGCCTCCCATCCTCGTCGTGTTGTCGGGGTTCGCGCCGGGCAGCTCACTCACCGACAGTTCGTGTGCCTCGGGTCACTCCCGCTGCACCGAGCATAATTATCATGAGGAAATATGGCAATAGGCTTGATACAGGGAAATACCCGCACAAGCTGCGAACCCCGCGCACCGGGGGACCCTGCGCGGGGTTCGAAGGGATTGGCGCTGAAAGTGCCCAGCGGCCAATCAAGTAGGGGTGGCCGATCGAGGTGATCGGCCACCGATGGCGAGATCCGTCAGGGCGCCGGCAACGGATTAGCCGACGGCCATTCGCCCACCGTCGACCGGCAGGATCGTCCCCGTGGTGTAACTCGACGAATCGCCGGCGAAGTACAGCACCGCCCCGACGATCTCCTCCGGCCTGCCACCACGCGAGATGGGCCAGGCCCCCGCGAGATCGTCGAATTCGTCCATGTCCCACCCCTTGCTGATGTCGGTGAAGAAGGCGCCGGCCATCACGCAGTTGACGCGGACCCCGGGTCCGTAGGCGGAAGCGAGTCCCTTGGTCAGCGAGTTCAGACCGGCTTTGGCTGCGCCATACGGAATGTAGGCCGGGGCCGGCCGCTCGGACGCGTTGCTACTGATGTTGATGATCGATCCGCCGCCCGCTGCGGTCATTCGCGTCGCGGCGAGGGCGCTCAGCCGGAAGGGACCCTTGAGGTTCACGTCGACGATCTTGTCGAACAGTTCCTCGCTCACCTCTTCGATACTCGGATACAGCGGTGCGATGCCGGCATTGTTGACCAGCACGTCCAACTTGCCGAAGGTCGAGTACACCTCGTCGATCAGCGTCGGTAGCGTCGCCCAGTCCCCCACGTGCGCCGCCACGCCGAGCGCCTTGACCCCGGTCTTGGCCTCGATTTCCGCAGCGAGTTCCCGGCACGGCTCGACCTTGCGGCTCGCGATCACGACGTGTGCGCCCTCTTCTGCGAACGCCCAGGCCATCGAGGCTCCCAGACCCCTGCTGCCGCCGGTGATCAGGGCTACCTTGCCGGCGAGATTGTGTCGATCGGTACTCATGGTTCCTCGATTCGTTCAGGCGCGCGAGCGCGACGTCGATTCACGCCACGACTTGCCCTTGTCGGCCCGCGCTTCTGCGGGGAGCCCCAACAGTCGTTCGGCGATGATGTTGCGCTGGATCTCGTCGGAGCCGCCCGCAATGCGGTAACCGGGCGCCCCGAGCACGTGCTCGTTCCACGCGTATGTTCCCGGTCGCCCCGTGTCGGCCAGTAGCGTCCGTCCGAGTATCGCAGTGGCGGTGTCGGACACCAGCTTCAGCTTGTCCACCCACTGGACCTTGCGCACCGATCCCACCGCGCCGGGGGCGCCTCCCGCCGCCCGTGCCTGGCGGTCGCGCAGCAGGTCGATCTCGGCCAGAGTCTGGCGAAGGTAGACCTCGGCCAGCTGCTGCCGAATCTGAGGATCCCCGATCCGTCCGGCAGCGCGTGCGGAGGCAACGAGCTGGCTGAACTGTCCGCCGACTCCCGCTGTGTTGGAGCTTCCGCCTCGTTCGAATGCCAGGGTCGTCAACGCGACATTCCAGCCTGCCCCCACCTCGCCCAGTCGCAGACGATCCGGAACACGGACGTCGGTGAAGAAAACCTCGTTGAAACTGGTACCTCCAGACATTTGCCGGATCTGGCGTACCTCCACACCCGGTGCGTCGAGCGGCACGAGGAACGCGGTCATTCCCGCATGTTTCGGTACGTCGGGATCGGTGCGTGCGATGAGTTCGCCCCACTCGGCGAATTGCGCCCCCGAGGTCCACACCTTCTGGCCGTTGATCACCCATTCGTCACCGCGGCGGACGGCGCGGGTGCCGAGGGAGGCGAGGTCCGAGCCGGCACCGGGCTCGGAGAACAACTGGCAGGCCAGGAGTTCGCCGCAGAGCATCGAGGGTAGAAAGGTCTCTTTCTGTCTCGGCGTCCCGAGGATCCGAATGGTCGGGGCAATCAAGTGCATCGTGACCGAGAACAACTCGTGTGGCGCCAGCGGCAACAGTAGCGACTCCTCCCTCGCGAACACATCGGCGTGCTCGACGCTCAATCCGGCGCCGCCATCCTCGATCGGCCAGTCGAGGGCACCGTAGCCGGCATCGAACTTGATACGCTGCCAACGCTTGTGTTCCTCGAGCAAAGCCTGTTCCGCCTCGAATGGCAGTGAATGGAATACCGCCACATCGAACGGGTCCCGCTCCGTGGTGCCCGCGACGGCGCCGACGTTCCCGCGCAGCCATTGCCCGGCCTGTTCACGAAACTCTGACAGGGTCATACAACCTCCGAAATTTGTGCGGCGACAGGCGCCCCGGCCAGCCAGGATGCGCCGGCGCTCAGTACAACGACTCTCCGCCGTCGACGATCTGGTTGGTGCCGGTGATGAACTTCGCGTTCGGACTGCACACGAACACCGCGGCCGCGGCCATGTCTTCGACGCTGCCGGCTCGACCCAGGGGAACTGTGGCGGCCATCCTCTCGAAGACCTCCGGGTTCCGCTCCAACGCCATCGGGGTTGCGGTGATACCGGGCGAGAGGGCGTTGACGCGGACGCCCTGCTCGGCCAGCTCATAGGCTGCCACGCGCACGAACTGATTGAGTCCCGCCTTGGTGGTCGCGTAGTGGATCGTGCCTGGCCGCGTCCCCAGTGCGCGGACCGACGAGAGCACGAGAATCGCCGCGTTCTCGCTCTTGTCCTCACGTGCCGCCATCCGCGTCGCGGCCTGGTGACAGCAGCGGAAGGTGCCCGTGAGGTTCAAGTCGATCGTGTTGGTCCACACCTCCTCCGTCATCTCCAGGAACGGGACCATCGACCCGCTGCCCGCGTTGGCGACGAAGATGTTGAGCGTAGGGAAGGTGCGGTCTACGAGTTCGAACATCGCGCCGACCGATTCGGGGTCACGGATGTCCACTTCCGCAATCTCGACCTGCTGACCGGGCGCGGCCAGCTCCTGCAGTTCCTTACGGGCCAGTTCCAGTTGTGGTCGCCGACGGGCCGCGATCATCACGCTGGCGCCGGCTTCCACCATTCCCTTCGCGATGCCGAGCCCGATGCCTTCGCTGGCACCTGTGACGAGCACGTATTGCCCGGCCAGCGAGCCCTGGATTCCGCTCTCTCGACTCACGACACCGCTCTCCTTGTGTTCTGTCCGCTGCGCGACTGCGGGTTCAGCGCCACTACCGACCTTCGAATGGACGGATGTATCACGCGTCGAGACGCAGTGAGACCGAGCGTGCACGTGACACGCACAGCATCATGGTCTGACCGCATTCACGCTCATCGTCGGTCAACACCGAATCCCGGTGGTCTGGAATGCCCTCGAGGACGGGAGTTTCACAGGTTCCGCAGGTTCCCTCGTTGCACGAAGAGAGAATGTCGATTCCGTTCTCCTCGGCCACGGACAGGATCGTTCGATCTGCGGGAACGGTGACTGTGATACCGGACTGTGCGAACTCGACGTCGATGTCGTGATCGGGTCCGTCCAGTTCGATCTCTTTTGCCACAAAACGCTCGGTGCGCAGAGTCCGCTTCACCGGCCCGGCCGTGCAGAGATCTTCCAACTTGGCCAGCAGCCCTTCGGGACCGCAGGAGTAGATGATTGTCTGCGGATCTGTGGCGGTGACGAGCCCGTCGATGTCGGGCATCCCCCGTTCGTCGTCCGGCCAGATCTGGACCCGATCACCGAACTGGGCCAACTCGTCGAGGTAGGCCATGCTGGCCCGCGATCGTCCGGCGTAGAACAACTTCCAATCCCGGCCTTCACGCTCGAGCTGCATGATCATGGGGATGAGAGGGGTGATGCCGATCCCACCGGCCACGAACTGAACCGCGACGCCACCGGCGAGAGGGAAATGATTGCGGGGCGCGCTGACTGTGACCGACGACTGCTCCGCGAGCGAGTCGTGAACGGACACCGAACCGCCGCGACTGTTCGGCTCCCGGAGCACCGAGATGACCCACCGGGTGTCGGCGACGCCGAAACCGGTCAGCGAATACTGGCGAATCAATCCGTTGCCCACGTGAAGATCGATGTGGGATCCGGGTTCCCAGCGCGGAAGTGCGTCACCGCTGTCGGCTTCGAGTGCCAGTTCGACGATGCCGTCGGCGACCGTGCGTCGTTCGACGACGCGAAGATCGAGGTTCATGTTCACTTCCCAGAAGTTTGTCGAAAGGTGCCGACTCCCTCGAAGCAGGACCAACCCGCTTCGAGGGAACGCCGCGGCCTATCCGTAATCGCACCACTCGGTCAACCGACCATTCTCGAACGTCATGATCGACAGGACGTTGAGCTTGCAGAACTCGCCGGCCTTGCCGAACCCGGGAACATCCGCTGTCGCAGTGCCCTGCCACGTGGTCTCGCGCAGGACCGAGTTGCCGGTCACTGCCCAGCGGGTGGTCTCACCGATCGAGCGGTCGGGGAACACCTGCTTCATCTGTTTTACCGTCTCGATCATGAGGTCGCGACCGGTTGCCGCGACGCCCCGATTCTGGTGCACCACCACGATGTTCTCGTCCACGAGGTCGTGGAGCACGTCGAGTTCGAGGTTGTTCCACGCATCGACGACCTTGTGGGCCTGCGCCAACAGTTCTTCCGGAGCCGGGTTGGTCATGAGTAATCAGTCCTTCTACGTGAGAGCGACAAGGATGGGGTGGGGGGGTCGTCAGTCGGTGAGTACTTCGATGTCGAACTCGTGGATTCCGCGGGTGGGCATCGAGTGGTACCCGATGGTCTGTCCCTCCACCAGTGTGAACTTCGGCATCTTGGTGACGATCCGCTCGAGTACGAGAATCATCATCACGCGCGCGAAGTTGGAGCCGAGGCACCGGTGTGGACCGATGCTGAAGGCGATGTGGTTCTTGTCCTTGCGGTGCAGGTCCCACTGGTGCGGGTTCGGGAACTTCGTTTCGTCACGGTTGGCCCCGTTGTAGGACGTCCATACCTTGGCGCCCTCGTCGAGATCGGTCTGGCCGACTGTGACGGGGCATGTGGTGGTCCGCTGGAGTGCAGTGACATTCGCGAACATTCGAAGGCCTTCTTCGACGGCGTTGGGAACCAGATCCGGGTTCTCCACCAGTTCGGTCAGGTCGTCGGGATGAGTGGCGAGGTGGTGAACGATGCCGCCGAGGATGGTTCCGGTCGATTCCAGGCCGGCGATCGACAGCGGGAGTACCACGGCAATGCGCTCGGACAGGGTGGGCTCGCGGCCGTCGATCTCTTTGACCTGGCACACCAGGCTGACCAGGTCGTCCTCGATCGGATCGGCCATCCGCGCCTTGACCAGGGCTTCGATGGCGGCGTACAGGCTGACGAACGCATTCTCCGACGCCTCCGCCGTCTCGCCGACGAAGATATCGTGAGCCCATTGCATCCAGTCGTCGATCTTGTCGCCCTCGAGCTGGAGCAGATTGCTGAAGACCGCCCGCAGCTGCAGCGGGCGCAGGAAGTCTTCCATGACGCTGAACCGGCCACGCTCGATCCCCGCATCCAGGAGCGTATCGATCTCGGCGGTGATCGACGGCGCGAAGACTCTCATCTTCTCTTCCGTCAGTTCAGGGTTGAGGATCTTTCGCCAGTCCGTCTGTGCCGGCGGATCGAGATCCTCGGGCAGGAACCGGCCCTCGTTCTTCGGAGGCGCCGCCCGGTTGTCATGGCCGAGAATCGCGACGCCCCCTTCGGAGGAGAAGCGCTTCCAGTCACGCAGGATCTTGAAGACATCGTCGTAGCGGGTGGCCACGTAGCAGGGGGTATCGCCCTGGGTATGGACGCTGAGCTCGTCGAGTTTCTGCATGCGATTGATCTCGGGCCAGAAATTTTCGTTGAACTCCGACGACCACATATCGACGGGGCATCGACCGGTCGTGGCCGTCTCCGACTGCAGCTGTTCAGTCATTTCCAATACCTGTCTCTCACACGGAGGTAATAGCGGCTTCGGGGCACACGGCCAGGATCTCGTCTACCGTGTTCGACTCCGGCACCGCGCCGTGGTTTTTCACCTGTGCGCGGCCCTCGTCGTCGGGTTCGAACAGATCAGGGAACATTGCGTAGCACCTACCGTGCGCCTGGCAGAAGTCCTGATCTACCGATACCTTGTTCGTCATTTCGACTCCAATCGATGTCATCCGGTGCACCTCAGGCGCGGGCGAGTTGTCCGCCGTCGACGGGAATCGCTGCGCCAGTGACGAATCGGGCCTCATCCGAGGCGAGCCACAGCACGGCGTTGCTCACATCCTCGGGCTCTACCCACGGGATCGGGAGAAGCGTGAGGTTGCTGAAAAGGTCTGCCGCGTCCGCGGGAGTCGGGTTCTCGATATCGGGAAGGAACATCTTCAGCAGGCTCTCGTTGATCGCCATTTCGGTGTTGACGGCGCCGGGATTGACCGAGTTGACCCGGATGTTGTGTTGACCCACCTCGTTCGCCAGCGACAGCATCAGACCCTGCATGCCGTGCTTGGAAGCGCTGTAGTGCGCCTGCCCGGGCGCACCGCGCAACCCGACCGTTGAGCTGACGAAGATGACGGACCCACCCGCGCCGCGCTCGATCATCGAGGGCAGCACTGCGCGGCACGAATGCCAGGCTCCGACCAGGTTGGTGCCGAGAATGTCTTCCCACTGCTGGTCGGTGAGCCCGACCACCGATCCCTGGTTCGAGATGCCGGCGTTGGAGACGAGGATGTCGATCCCGCCGAACTCACGGAGCGCCTCTTCGACAACCACATCCAAAGATGCCTGGTCCCGTACATCGGCGGCACGCGCGATGATCCGGCGGCCTTCCTTTTCGACCAGGCGCACCGTCTCCTCGAGATCCTCGGGAGTGCCGGACGTGTAATCGAGGTTGGCCTGCTGCCTGCACAGATCGACCGCAACGATGTCGGCGCCTTCCTGCGCAAGCCGGACGGCGTGGGTACGCCCCTGTCCGCGTGCAGCACCAGTGATGAACGCGATCTTGCCATCCAGCCGTGTCACTTGATTGCCTCCTATTGGCAGCTGTCTCGACGGTTACGCCAGGTACTTGAATAAACGGCGACGCCAAGCAGAAGAAGAGATGTCGGGAGCGCATCACAGCAAGCTGTCGAGCTCCGGTTCGTAGGGCCTTGTTAATCCAGTCACACCCCGGACAACATGAGATCAATATTGCTCATGAGGAACTCCGATGCCAAGGGGTGGTCTCACTTTGCGCTGCACCACCTCTACGGCTTGACAAAATTGGCTTGACCAGCACGTTCAACGTGTCCGCCCACAGCCTAAGGAATAGTGTCGAGACCCCGGCAAAGCACAAGCGCGATTTCGAGCCGTTCGAGACTCGGCGAACCAACAAAGAGAGGACAGGACAGACAAGCGCCCGCGGATCGTGCACAGCCGCCCGAATGCAATACGGGTACGACAGATTTCGGGCAGATAAGTTCCCCGGTGGCTGCGGCGCATGTCAGCCGCAGAGAAACACGCCGACCTCCATCATGAAGTCGGCGTTCGGTTTTCGGCTCAACCCGGGCGCGCCGGTTGCGCGCGTATCCAGTTCGGTGTCAGCTCACAACCACTCGATCGCAGAATCGAGCGATCCTCCCAAGCGATCCCGGCAATAGTCGACCACGCCACGCAAGTGCTCTTCCATGAGATCGCGGGCGCGCTTGGGCTGCCCAGCAGCGACCGCCCTGGCAATCTTGTGATGATCATCGACGAGAACGCTTCGGAGAGTGCGCGGGTCGTCGACCATAGCGACGTGGTGCGCGACGATCTGGCCGTAGGATTCGAGACTCAACTCGAGGACCCGATTGCGAACCAACGAGGCAACCGCCCCGTGAAACCCGGCATGCTCCTCGAGGTAGCCCTCGAGGAGCTCGTCGGATTCGTGGTGGTGCCCGTCCATGAACGGCGCCATGGTGGAGGCGCGCGTGTCGGCGTCGGGATGCCGAGCCGCACGCTCGGCCAGCTCTCCCTGTCCCCACACCCACGCCTCGAAAAGTTCCTGGTAGGTGGCACCCGACATGTGAAAGAACAACGCGGAGACTCGTCCGAGGTGTGCTGCGCCCACAGACCCGACCACGGGACCGCCTCCGGGGCCGCGTCGAATCGCGATCATTCCCTGCACCTCGAGTAGGCGCAGTCCCTCCCTCAGCGATTCTCGGCTCACACCGTACTGCGTCAGCATGGCCGCTTCCGACGGCAGTCCATCGCCCGGCCGGAGGTTCTGGGCACGGATGTCGCCCACAATGTTCCGTGCGATGACTTCTGCCGCTTTGAGCGGTCGGAGCAGCGAGGATCCGCCGGCCGCGATCGGAATCGGGCGGTCACCGTTCGTCTCGCGCTTGCGCGTCTCGCGCTTGCGCGTTCCTTCGCTGCGTACGACCATCGCGCCATCCTCTTCGAGTACCGGACCCACGCACCAACCGTTCACGGCGTGCGGTGCACCCTAGAACGCGGACGTGCTGGACATCACACCGGATATTATCATGATGTTTTGTTACGTGCTCCGACACGGGAGTCTCCCCCTCGCGGTCGTAAAGGCACGCTCAATCACTGACCCGCGCTGATCTCGTCCACAAGACCCCACGCCAGCGCGGTGCCGGCGTCGAGGGCAGCACCCGTCGCACACAACCAGAACGCCCGCCACCGCCCGATCCGCCGAGGCACGCCCACCGTTCCACCCGCCCCGGGGATCAATCCCATCGACACCTCCGGCAACCGGAACACCGTGCCCGGCGCTGCCACGATCCGACCCGCGAACGCTGGTACCTCGATGCCGGCCCCGACACAGCTGCCGTGCACCCGGACCTCCATTCGGTCGGCCAACTGCGAAACCAGTCGGGCCGCGCCGGCGCGGGTGCGGATCAAATGCGCGGTGGCGAGGTCAGGGGTAGTGCCGAACTCGTCCAGGTCGCCACCCGCGGAGAACACCGGCCCGGACCCGTCGAGCACGATCGCCGTGATCGTGTCGTCCATTATTGCCAGCCGCAGCGCCTCGACCAGGCCGTCCCGCACCTCGGCACCGTACGCGTTGCGCCGCTCGGGCCGATTCAGGGTGATGTGTAGCCGCTCCGCGTCCCGTCGCATCAGCACCGGGTCCTGCGGCGCCGGCGGCGGCAACGGGCGAGGACCGCGCTGCCGCAGCCAGTGCCGGAAACCCGGGGTGCCGAGCAAGGTGGAGTAGGCCAGCGACTCGACGTCGATCGCCTGCGGCACCGGCAGCTCCTCCGACAGCCGCAGCACCTGCCCGAGCACGATCGCGGCGTGCACATTGGCGGTCACGACGTCGCGGAGTTCGGCGACCGCGGCGTCCGGATCTCGGGCGCCGACCAGCCGGCGGTCAACCGGAGCGGCGTCGGCGACGATCGTGGTGTCGAGACCGGCGGCGAGATCCGCGACCGGCTCCGGCACCGGCCCGGGGGTGCGGCGCACGCCGACCAGCAGCCGGTCGGCGTGCATCGCCCGCTCCGCGGCCCGGGCCGCGGTCGCGGTGTCGACGGCGGTGTCGAGATCCACGGTCAGCATCGGGGAGTCGACGACCGCACCCTCACCAAGCAGCGGGGTATCGGCGACCCCGTCGGCAAGGTCCTGCGGGGTGATCACGGGCTGCGCGGTATCCACGACAGACAGCTTGCCAGCATAGGATCAACCGGTGTCACTTACTCCCCTGCTCAGCCCCTCGGCGCCGGATCCGGTGCGGGACTGGGCCGAAAGCGGAGTCGTCGCCCTCACCGGCCGCCCAGAGGGGCCTCCGATCATACCGCCCGGCCGGGCCGCGACTGTCGCGCGCGCCATGTCGTCATGGATCTCCGGCGTCAGTGCCCTCGGCGGTCGGCATCTCGACGTCGACGGTGCCCGCCTGCTCTCCGAGCGCGCGGCCTTCACCGGACGTGAGCGTCGCGGCGAGGTGTCGGTAGGCGGCAGTTGCCGTCTGCTGCCGACCGCCGACGGGTGGGCGGCCGTGTCCTGCGCCCGCCCCGACGACCCCACCCTGCTG
>NZ_JAAOQS010000112.1:0-27084 GCF_011603105.1 Rhodococcus sp. A14
GGGTTGTTCCGCCTCGACGGCAGGCTCGATCTCGGGCCCCTCGCCGGGCGGGTGAACGGTGAAACCGAGCACGGTGAGCGTCTTCGGGTCGATCTCGGTGCCCTCGGGGGCGCCCGTGTACCGGAAGCCCAGCCATTCCCGGTTGGCGCCCTCGGCGAACTGCTGCGGGTGGAACGGCAGCGACTGCGGGTCGGGCAGGACACCCGCCGGATGTTTCAGCGGAAAGTCGCCCGCCCAGAACGGCCTCTCCCACACCAGGGGGATACCGAGGTCCTCGTGGATGTGGACCGGTGTCGCGCTGAACGACCGCGTCAGGTGCCCGTCCTCCCACATCGCGAACGAGCCCCACGCGATGTCGGGCTTGGACGCCACGTAATACGTCTTCGCGAATTCGGTGGGCCGGATGCGTGTTTCGGGCAGAGTCGACGGTCGGGGGACGGCCAGGTCGGGCCCGCACACGACGGTGACACCGGGGTAGGAACCGATGTGCACGGTCCCGGCGGCATCGAGCCGCGCGGCCTCGACCAGCGGAACCGGACCGGTGGGGGTGGCCACCAGATCGGGATAGAGGCGGGAGGCGAGCTGCTGCGCCGCGCCCGGATCAGGATCCGGGTGGCCGTGCAGCACAGCCGCAGGGTCGGGGACGTCGACGTACCAGATCGTTGATACCTTGGCCCCCACGGTCATCCCTCTCTTCCGGTGTCTTCCTGAAAGAGTACGACCCCGACCGTGTTCCCGGCCTGATCACCGCGCAGACGGTCACCGTCCGCTGCTGCGGACACCGAGCAGGACGTCGTCCCAGGACGGGAGGGCGGGTTTGCCGCGCTTGTCCTTGTTGTTCGTCTGGTGCGGGGCGATCTTGGGTGCGGCGGGTTCCTCGGACGGGGCGGGCTCGTCCGAGAGCTCCTCGGTGACATCGGCCTCGATGATCTCCTCGGGCTCGATCGTCGGCACCTCCACCTCGGTGGGGAACTCGGCGAGTTCGAGCTGCTCCGGCTCGTCGGACGCCACCGGCGCCAATCCGCGGAGCGGACGGCCGAAGTCGGGATCGATCAGGTCGAACGCGGTGTCGTCGAGCGCGACGATGGTGCCACCGTGCGCGTCCGGCTGATACCGCCAGTGCGCCGCGTTGGTGGTCCGACCGGCCTGCCACTGCAGCTGGGCGACCCAGTGATTGTCCTCGTCGCGCCACGCATCCCACGTGGCGTCGTCGATGTTGTGCCCCCGCGCGCGGAACGCCTGCGTGACGATCTCGGCGAGAGTGGGAACGGCGGGGCCGTTGTCGCGGACCGGGTGTCCGCCCTGCGCCATCTCGGCCGCACGGGAACGTTCGAGCAGGACCGGATACGCGAACCGCTCCACCTTCGCCAGGGGGATACCGGCCTCGTCGGCCACCTGTTCGACGGAGGCGCCGGCACGGATGCGGGCCTGGATTTCGCGGGGCCTGAGCTGACTGTCCATTTCGATCTCAATCTGGCCGAGTCGAGCGATGTCCCCGCGGGATGCGGCGCGGAGTTTGTCATCGGCGGGAAGCCGGAATTTTTCGCCGGTACTGGCATCTGCGCACACGACGTGCGATCCATCAGGCTCGAGACCGATCACTCGAAGCTCTCGCACGTTGACCTCCTTATCGCGCCGGCTCGCGACTTTGCACCTGGGCAACTGTAATTCATTCGTGACAGCCCGCGCGGCAGGACACGCGCGGGTAAATCCCGTCCCGGCGTCGCGTGCGCGCTAGGCTTCGTCCTTTCGTGATCGGTCCTTCCTGCGGGGTGTGCGCTGCCTTGTGCGGGTGGCCTCGACCGGGTCGATCGCTGGTGCAGACCAGTGTTCGGCCAGCTCGAGGCTGGGTTCGCGGCCGGAGGCGACGTGCCGGTACGCGATCTCCGCGGCGCGGTCGACGTCGCCCGCCGCGATCGCGTCGTACAACTCGGCGTGCTCGTCACATTGCTGTCCGGGATCGCGTTCCTTGGTGAGGTGGAACAACCACTGCACGCGCGTCGCGAGCGGTTGCAGCATCGACTGCAGCAGGGGACTGCCGGACATCTCCACGATGACGGCGTGGAATGCGGCGTTCGCGGCGGCGATGGCGGGCTTGTCATCGCGAACGGTGGCCGTACGCGCCGCGGTGAGTTGGTCGCGCAGCGCCGTGAGATGGGAGTCGTCCGCTCGCTGCGCCGCGAGCCGGGCCGCGAGCACCTCGAGGCTTTCGCGGACGTCGAAGAGGTCACGGACCTCGTCGACGCCGAACGGGGCGACGATCGCCCCGCGACGCGGGACGATCACGACGAGTCCGTCGGTCTGGAGCTGTTGCAGGGCCTCGCGCAGCGGGATCCGGGACACCTGCAGTTCTGCGGCGAGGTCGCGTTCGATCAGGCGCTGGCCCGGCGCGAGCAGCAGGTTGACGATGCGACTACGCAGTTCTTCGTACGCGGTCTCGCGCAGCGACTTCGGCGCCGACGTGTCGGTTGCACCGTTCACCCGGTCTCCTGTCGTCGTGGTGGCCACGTCCGCCACCGTAGAACGCGTCCGTGCGCCGCCCTCGGGTGGATGCGGGTCCTTACGTCTGTGTAACACGGCGGAAATGCCGCGCCCCCAAGATTCAAATAACGGTATACCGCTAACTGTGGCGGTTCCTGAGTCAAGGAGTCCAGCGCGTGAACACGACCCTCTCCGCCCGAGCCCGAACCCTCGTCCCCGCGCTGTGCGCGGCCGCGACTCTCGCGGCGACCCTGACGGCCTGCGGGTCGACGGACGCAGGCACCGCCTCCGGCGACACCCTCCGCGTCGGGGTGTTCTTCCCCGGCTCCGTCTCCGACACGGGCTTCATGGAATCGGGGTATCTCGGCTACCAGCGTCTCGAGGAAACCCTCGGTGACCGGCTGGAGCTGAGTTACGTCGAGCAGGTCGCCGCCGCCGACTATCAGCAGGCCCTGGTACGGTTCGCGACCGCGAACGACCTAGTCGTCTCGCTCGGCGGCCAGACGGACGCCGACGTCCGCAAGGTCGCACCCCAGTTCCCCGACGTGAAGTTCGTCGAGATCGGCGGACCCGCCGACGCGTCCCCGCTGCCGAATCTCGCCTATTACGACCCGCAGCAGGCGGAGGCCGAGTTCCTCAGCGGAGCGGTCGCGGCGACGGCGTCCGAGACCCCGTCCGTGTCGTTCGTCGGCGGTGTCGAACTGCCCGCCATCGTGAACGCCGCGAAGGCCTTCGGCAACGGCGCCGAGTTCGCGCGGCCCGGCACCCAGGTGCTCACCCCGCAGTACCTGGGCGACTTCAACGACCCGGCCAAGGCGAAGCAGGCCGCGCTCGCCAACTACGGCGCCGGCGCGGGCGCGGTGGGGCAGATCGTGAACCTCGGCAAGTCCGGTCTGGAACAGGCCGCCACACAGTCGGGCGCCCTGATGGTGGGCGGCCCGATTCCCGGCGACTGCTCGAACCCCGCCTACATCGGGTACGTGCACACCGACATCGGTAAGGAAGTGGAGTACGCCGTCCGGTCCACCCTGGACGGGACGTGGAAGGCCGAGAACGTGGCCTTCGGCCTCACGTCACCGAACGGCGGCACCGACTTCCTGCTCTGCGGCGCCGACCCCGCCGTCGCCGACGCACTCGACAAGGCGAAGACCGCCCTGTCCACCGGCGCCGTCGAGCCCTACCGAGCGGGCTGACATGAGCACACCAGCACTCCAACTCACGGGAATCGGGAAGAGCTTCGGCGACGTCCGGGCCCTCCACGGTGTCGACCTGTCGGTGCAACCCGGAACGGTGCACTGCATCCTCGGGGAGAACGGGGCCGGGAAGTCGACGCTCTGCAACGTCGTCTACGGCGGTCTGCGACCGGACACCGGAACGATGACCCTCTCCGGTCGCAGGTACGCGCCCGCTTCGCCCGCGGCTGCGATGGCGGACGGCGTGGCGATGGTGCATCAGCACTTCAGTCTCATCGGCACGATGACCGTGGCCGAGAACCTGCTGCTCACCGGACGGGGGCTGCGACTGCGCCGCGCGGAACTGCGGACCCGCCTCGATCGGCTCGCCGACGACTATCACCTGCGGATCGATTCGGACGCGCTGGTCTCGGCCATGCCGATCGGTGCGCGGCAGAAGGTCGAGATCGTGAAGGCCCTCCTCACCGACCCCTCGTTGATCCTGCTGGACGAGCCGACCGGGGTGCTCGACCCCGGCGAGATCGACGCCCTGATCGAGACGTGCCAGGCCGTCGCGGCGGCGGGCAAGGCGGTAGTCCTCGTCACCCACAAACTCGGCGAGGTGGCCCGCGTCGCGGACGCCGCGACCGTATTGCGGGGAGGCGAGGTGGCAGGCGGGGGCCGCATGTCGGAGTTGACGATCCCCCAGCTGACGACGGCGATGGTCGGAAGACCGGTGTCGGAACTCAGTCCGGTGCTCGCGGCGGGAGTCGGCGCGGAGAGCGATGTCGGCGCGACGCCCGAACGGTGGGCGACCGGCCCCGTCGTCCTCGGGATCCGCGGCGTCCGCGCCACCCGGGCGGACGGCAGTGTCGCCCTGTCCGGCGTGGGGCTCGAGGTGCGGGCCGGTGAGATCGTCGGGATCGCGGGCGTCGAGGGGAACGGGCAGAGCGAACTGGTGGCCGTGCTGTCCGGGGCGACCCGACCCGAGTCCGGCACGGTCACGCTCGGTGACGCCGACATCACGTCGGCGTCCCCGGCCCAACGCACCCGGCTCGGTCTCGGGGTGGTGCCGGAGGACCGCCACCGAGAGGCGATGGTGGCGGAACTGTCCCTGTCGGAGAACCTCTTCCTCGGCCGCCTGCACCGCTTCCGCAGGATGGGTCTGCTCGACCGCCGCCGGATGGACGCCGCGGCCGGGGACCTGATCGAGCAGTTCTCTGTGCGGACACCCGGGCCGGGAACATCCATGGGTTCGCTGTCGGGCGGCAATCAGCAGAAGGTCGTCCTGGCCCGCGAACTCTCGACGGAGAACCTGCAGTGTCTGGTCGCGGCGCAGCCCACCCGCGGACTCGACGTCGGGGCGGTCGAATTCGTTCTGAACCAACTCCGCGGCTGCGCGTCCGCGGGAAACGGAGTCCTGGTCGTGTCCAGCGAGATCCCCGAACTGCTCGCGCTCTGCGACCGCATCTTCGTCAGCTACCGCGGGGCCCTGCTCGGGCCCGTCGACACGTCGGCGGCCACTGCGGGGCAGCGCATCGGTGAACTGATGACGGGAACGGCGGCATGACTCGACTTCGAATCCGGGTGCACCACCCACTTCCCGTGGCGGTCGCCGCGATCGCGGTCGCGGGACTCGTCGGACTGCTCCTCGCCGCGGCCGCGGGTGCCACCGTGCCCGAGACCGTCGA
Source organism: Rhodococcus sp. A14 (assembly GCF_011603105.1). NCBI lineage: Bacteria > Bacillati > Actinomycetota > Actinomycetes > Mycobacteriales > Nocardiaceae > Rhodococcus > Rhodococcus sp. A14. The sequence continues at coordinate 5,345 of NZ_JAAOQS010000112.1, forward strand.
GGCTCTGTCCGAGGGGATGTTCGGCAGCAGCTACGCGATCGGAGTCTCGCTCAACACAGCCGCGGTGCTGGCTCTCGTCGCGGCCGGGTTCACCGTCGCACACCGGGCCGGACTGGTGAACGTCGGTGGCGAGGGCCAGCTGTGTGTCGGCGGCATCGCCGCGACCGCGGTCGGCACCGCTCTCGGGGAGGACACCCCCGCCCCGATCGCCGTCACCGCGGTACTCCTCGCCGCGGCCGGTACCGGGTGGTCGTGGGCCGTGATCGCCGCGTACCTGCGGGTCCGCCGGGGCACGAGCGAGATCATCACGACGCTGCTGCTGAACTTCGTCGGCCTCGCGCTGGTGCTGCTGATGGTGCACGAGCCCAGCCTCCTCCGCCAGCCCGTCACGTCGTCGGAGACGCTGCCGCAGTCCGCGCCGCTGATCGAGACCGCGCACCTACCGCTGCTGGGGATCGAACGCTCGCCGGGGACGATCGCGCTGTGGATCGCGCTGGTCGCGGCGCTGATCGTCGGCGTTGTCCTGCGCCGGACGGCGGTCGGCGCCCGGCTGCGCTCCGTCGGCCTGAACCCGGATGCGTCGGCGCGGCTGGGACTGCCGGTCGGACAGCTGCGATTTCTCAGCCTGTCCTGCGCTGGCGCGTTTTCCGGGCTCGCGGGCGGGATCCTCGTCGCGACGGCACCGTTCGTGCTTGTCGAAGGATTCTCCTCCGGCTATGGGTTCTCCGGGCTGGTCGTCGGACTCCTGGCGCGCGGTTCCATGCTGGCCGTCGGCGCCGTGTCGCTGCTGCTCGGCTTCCTCGTGTCCGGCGGAATCAATCTTCAACTCGCAGCCGGTGTTCCGGCATCGACCGTGTCGATCGTGGAATCGCTCATGATCATCCTGATCGCGGGAGCGGTGCTGTGGACCGCGACCGGCCGGAGATCGAGATCCGCGGCCGCGACGACGGCGAAGACCCACGACGTCCCCGACCTGGCTGGAGCGAAGCAATGATGAACACGGTGTCGGACATCGCCGTCAGCGGCGTGGGATTCGCACTCCCGATCCTGGTGGCCGCGAGCGGGGAACTGGTGAGCGAGCGGGCGGGCGTACTGAACCTCAGCCTCGAGGGCATGATGCTGACCGGGGCATTCGCCAGCGTGCTCGGCGCCGTCACCACCGGATCCGCGGTGGGCGGCCTCGCGGCCGGATTGGCGGCCGGGGTGCTGTTCGGACTGCTGCAGGCACTGCTGAGCGTCACGCTGCGCGCCGACCAGATCGTGGTGGGCATCGCGAGCAACGCCCTCGCCCTCGGCGCCACCACCTACGGCGCCCGGCTGCTCCTCGCGGACGGCAAGGGGCAGAATGCCCCGGGTTTCGCGGTCGTCGAGATCCCGCTGCTGCACCGGATCCCGATCCTCGGACCGGCACTCTTCTCGCAGACGGCCCTCGGCTACTTCTGCTTCGCGGTGGTCGGGCTGCTGGCCGTCACCCTGTCCCGCCGGACCCGGGCAGGTCTCGTCGTCGACGCGGTCGGGGAGGACGCGAAGGCGGCAGACTGGAGCGGACTGCCGGTGCGGAAGATCCGTTACCTGTGCGTGCTCGTCGCGGGACTGACGGCGGGACTGGCCGGCGCGCAGCTCGCGCTGTCCGAGGTGCGCTCGTTCAGCGACAACATGACCGCCGGAATCGGGTACCTCGCCGTCGTGGCGGTGATCGCGGGCAGGTGGCGCGCGCTCGGCGTGATCTGGGCGTCCGTGTTCTTCGGGATCGCGCAGGCGCTCCAGTTCGCGTTGCCCGCGCTCGGTGTCAGCGTCCCGTTCGCCCTGCTCGTCATGCTGCCCTACGTGATCGCGATCGCCGCGGTCAGTGGATTCATCCGCAACAGCCGCTCACCCGCAAACCTGACCGTCGCGTTCGCGCGCGCGTCCTGATCGATCTCAGCGAGGAAACTCTTGTGACACTGATCCTTTCCCATTCCGACGTGGCCGGCCTCATCGACCGCGCCGAGGTGTTCGCCGCGGTGGAACGGGCGCACGCCGACCTGGCCGCCGGGACGGCATCCGCACCCGCCCCACCCGCCATGACCCTGCAGTCCGCGGCCTTCGTCCCGATGGTCGCGGCGGCTCAGTCGGCCGGCGCGGCCGCGGTGAAGATGCTGGTCGATCTTCCCGGCAACGCCTCCCGCGGTCTGCCCGTCCAACGCTCGGCCGTACTGGTCGCGTCCGCGGACACCGGTGAGTGCGAGGCCCTGCTCGACGGCCGCCTGATCACTGCCGTGCGCACCGCCGCCGCCAGCGCCGTGGCCACGAAACACCTCGCCCACCGAGGCAGCCGGGTGCTGGGGCTGGTGGGCGCCGGGACCCTCGCCGTCGAACACGCCCGGGCGATCACCCGGGTGTCGGACGTCGAGACGGTGCTGGTGTGGTCGCGCTCGGACGCGACGGTCGAGGAATTCCGCAGCCGAACAGAGGATCTCGGCATCTCGGTCAAGCCGATGGACTCGCCCGAGGCGGTCACCCGGTCTTCCGACGTCCTCTGCACGCTCACGCCGTCGAGGGACCCGATCGTGCGGGGCGCCTGGTTCGGCGAAGGCTTGCACGTCAACGCCGTCGGTGCGCCCCCGCGCGCGGACCACCGGGAGATCGACGGCGAGGGAATGCGACGGGCCCGGGTGGTCGTCGACTCGGTGGCCACCACCATGACCAAATCGGGAGAGACGCTGCTGGCGCTCGCCGAGGGAGCGATCAGCGAGGGCGACGTCGCCGTGGAGTTGGGCGACGTGATCGTGGGCCGCACCGTCGCCCGCACCTCCGATCGGGACATCACGCTGTACAACTCCGTCGGGATCGGCCTCCAGGACCTCGCCGCGGCGCGCATACTGATCGACAGAGCCCGGGAACGGGGCGTCGGAACAGAAGTGGATCTGAGTCGATGAGCCAGAGCGATGTCGACGACGTGGACCTTGCGCACCTGCGGCGAGCCATCGAACTCGCCGACGAGACGGGCGACGCGGGCAACAGACCGTTCGGTGCGGTGGCGGTGGGGGCGGACGGTCATGTGATCAGCGAGGGCGCCAACTCCGTCGCGACGTCCGCCGATGTCACCGAGCACGCGGAACTCGACGCGATCACCACCGCCTGCGGTGAGGGACGCACCGGCGACCTCGTCGGCGCCACCATGTATGCCAGCGGTGAGCCGTGCCCGATGTGCAGTGCGGCGATGGTGTGGGCCGGCATCACGCGGGTTGTCTACGCGGCGTCGTCCGCGGACTTCTCCCGGATTCTCCCGGACGGCCCCCGGTTCACGCTGGGCTGCTCCGACGTGCTCGAGTCCGCGAGCGTCGAGATCGAGGTCAGCGGACCGCATCTCGGCGACGAGGCGCTCGCACCGTTCCACCGTTTCCTCGACACGGACTGACCCCCGAACGCCGTCAGCCCCCGGCACCGAGGTGGCGGGGGCTGACGGACGTGGGTGCCGGGACTCAGCCGAGCTGCGAGACGACCCAGTCGATGCTCTTCGTGAGCTGCGAGACGTCCTCGGGATCGATCGCCGGGAACATGCCGACACGCAGCTGGTTGCGGCCCAGCTTGCGGTACGGCTCCGTGTCGACGACGCCGTTGGCGCGCAGGATCTTCGCCACCTGAGCCGCGTCGATCTTGTCGTCGAAGTCGATGGTGCCGACCACCTGCGAGCGGTGAGCGGGATCGGTGACGAACGGGGTGGCGTAGTCGCTGGCCTCGGCCCACTGGTACAGGCGCGAGGACGAATCGGCGGTACGCGAGGTGGCCCAGTCGAGGCCACCCTTGCCGTTCAGCCAGTCGATCTGGTTGGCGAGCAGCAGCAGCGTCGCGACCGCCGGGGTGTTGTACGTCTGGTCCTTGGAGCTGTTGTCCACGGCGATGGGCAGCGACAGGAAGTCGGGGGTCCAGCGACCCGACTCCTTGATCTCCGCGACGCGCTCGAGCGCCTTCGGGCTCATCAGCGCGATCCACAGTCCGCCGTCGGCGGCGAAGCACTTCTGCGGGGCGAAGTAGTACACGTCGGCGTCGGCGACGTTCACCGGCAGGCCGCCGGCGCCGGACGTGGCGTCGATGGCGATGAGCGCATTCTCCGAGCCCGCGGGACGCGAGACGGGAATCGCGACACCGGTGGACGTCTCGTTGTGCGCCCAGCCGATGAGGTCGACGGACGGATCCGAGACCGGCTCGGGAGCACTGCCCGGGTCGGCGGAGACGACGATCGGGTCGCCGATGAACGGGTTGTTCTTCGCGACCGACGCGAACTTGGAGCTGAACTCACCGTTCGTGAGGTGCAGCGACTTCTCCCGGATCAGGCCGAACGCGGCCGCATCCCAGAACGCTGTGGTGCCACCGTTGCCGAGCACCACCTCGTAGCCCTCGGGCAGGGAGAACAGATCGGCGAGGCCGGACCGCACGCTGGCGACGACGTCCTTGACAGGCTTCTGGCGGTGGCTGGTGCCGAACACCGAGGAGCCCACCTCGACCAGCGACTGCAGCTGTTCGGGGCGAACCTTCGACGGTCCGCAGCCGAAACGTCCATCGGCGGGCAGGAGGTCTGCGGGGATGATCGGTGTGGAGGTCATCGCTACTTTCTGTTCCTTACTGGTTCTGGCGGGGGAGACGGTCAGCTGGTGTGGGCGATCTGGTCCCAGCCCTCGACGGATTCGGGGGTGCGGGGTGCGGGTCCGGTGTAGATGGCGGCGGGGCGGACGAGTTTGCCGAGGCGTTTCTGTTCGAGGATGTGGGCGCACCAGCCGGCGGTGCGGCCGCAGGTGAACATCGCGGGCATCATGTGCGCGGGGACCTCGGCGAAGTCGAGGATGACCGCGGCCCAGAATTCGACGTTGGTTTCGATGGCCCGGTCGGGGCGGCGTTCGCGCAGTTCGGCGAGGGCGGCCTGCTCGAGGGCGGCGGCCGCCTCGTAGCGGGGGGCGTTCAGGCGTTTCGCGGTGGCGCGCAGCACCCGGGCGCGGGGGTCTTCGGCGCGGTAGACGCGGTGCCCGAAGCCCATCAGCTTTTCCTTGCGGTCGAGGATGCCCTTGACCAGGGCGCGGGCGTCGCCGGACTTCTCGGTGTCCTCGATCATCGGCAGGACGCGGGCCGGAGCGCCGCCGTGCAGCGGGCCGGACATCGCGCCGATCGCCCCCGACAGGGACGCGGCGACGTCGGCGCCGGTGGAGGCGATGACGCGGGCGGTGAAGGTGGACGCGTTCATGCCGTGTTCGGCGGCGGAGACCCAGTAGGCGTCGATGGCGGCGACGTGGGCGGGGTCGGGGTCGCCCTTCCAGCGGACCATGAACCGTTCGGTCACGGTCTTGGCCTCGTCGATGCGTCTCTGCGGGACGGCGGGCCGGTAGATGCCGCGGGCGGACTGGGCGACGTAGGACAGGGCCATGACGGAGGCGCGGGCGAGTTGTTCGCGGGCGGTGTCGTCGTCGATGTCGAGGAGGGGCTGGTATCCCCAGATGGGGGCGAGCATGGCGAGGCCGGCCTGGACGTCGACGCGGACGTCGCCGGTGTGCACGGGCAGGGGGAACGGTTCGGCCGGGGGTAGTCCGGGGCCGAAGCGGCCGTCGACGAGCAGGGCCCACACGTTGCCGAAGGTGACGTGCTTGGAGACGAGTTCTTCGATGTCGACGCCGCGGTAGCGCAGGGCGCCGCCGTCCTTGTCGGGTTCGGCGATGTCGCTGGTGAACGCGACCACGCCTTCCAGTCCGCTGACGAAATCGTCCGGTATTGCCGCGCTAGCTGACATAGCTCGTGGACTCTCCTCGTTCGAGTGCCCCCGGTCAGAGCGGCACTGTCTCGGCGTTCGACAATTGCGCTGGGCGTGCATGCGGGATGGGCAGGCACCCTCGTCCGCGCAATCGACTTCCCTTCCCCGGGCATCGCACGATCGCGGCTGCAATCCGAGGGGACGGGTTCGGTCCCCAAAACTTTAGCCGGTGTCACCGGAGAGTTGATCAGTGCATACCCGGGAGTAGCGTTCTCGGCTGTGTCTCCAGATGCAGAACAGCCGAAACCGGTGAACAAGGACCTCGCGGCCATGCGCGTCGGTTATGCACACCAGGGCGCTGACGGACGGTACGTCGACTCCGATCTGGACGCCGACCAGCTGAGCGACGGCTGGCTTCCCCTGATGCGCCTGTGGCTCGAGGACGCCGTGGAGGCCGGGGTTCCCGAACCCAACGCGATGACACTCGGAACCGTCGACGAGCACGGACATCCGTGCACCCGCACCGTCCTCTGCAAGGGATTGAGTGCCGACGGTGTGCTGTTCTTTACCAACTACGACTCGGACAAGGGCCGCCAGCTGGAGGCGGTGCCCTACGCGTCGGTGACGTTCACCTGGGTGCCCGTCGCCCGGCAGATCACCGTCCGCGGTCCAGTCGAGCGCGTGAGTGCCGAGGTCACGGACGAGTACTGGCACAGCAGGCCCCGCGGATCCCGGCTGGGGGCGTGGGCGTCCGAACAGTCGAAGCCAATCGGTTCGCGGGCCGAACTGGACGCCGCGCTGCTGCACGCGGCGGAGCGCTTCCCCGTCGACGTCGACATCCCGGTCCGGCCGGACTGGGGCGGAATCCTGATCCGCCCTGCGGTCGTGGAGTTCTGGCAGGGCCGCGCCAACCGGATGCACAACCGCATCCGGACGTCGCTGGCCGACGGCTCGTGGACGGTGGAGCGACTGCAGCCGTGACGGCCGGGGAATAGTGAGCATGGGAAACGAGCTAAGGGAAGAATGACCGACACCGTCACCGAGAAGAAGAAGCGGCGGCTGCTCGCCGACACGGCGCCGCTGCAGAACCGGGACTACCGCCGCCTGTGGGCGGCCGGGATCGTGACGGTGATCGGCGGGCAGCTCAGTGTCGTCGCCGTGCCGCAGCAGGTGTACGAGATCACCCGCAGCTCGGCGTACGTGGGTCTGACCGGTGTCTTCGCGCTGGTACCGCTGATCGTGTTCGGTTTGTGGGGCGGCGCGCTGGCCGACGTCATGGACCGGCGGAAACTGCTGACGATCACCACCGTCGGACTCGGTGTGACGTCGGTGTTGTTCTGGGTGCAGGCGGCGCTGGGACTGGACAACGTGTGGCTGGTACTCGGACTGCTGGGGTTGCAACAGGCGTTCTTCGCGGTCAACCAGCCCACCCGCAGCGCGATCATCCCGCGGCTCATCCCCGCGGAACAGCTGGCCGCCGCCAACTCGCTCAATATGACGGTCATGCAGTTCGGCGCCATCGCCGGACCGCTGCTCGCCGGCGTGATGATTCCGACGGTGGGGCTGTCGACGCTGTATCTCGTCGATTCGATCGCCCTCCTGGCCACACTGTGGGCGGTGCTGCGGCTGCCCGCCATCCCGCCGACGGGGGAGTCGCGCCGGGCCGGGCTGCGCGAGGTGTTCGACGGGTTCGCCTACCTCGCGACGCAGAAGGTGCTGCTCGCGTCGTTCGTCGTCGACATCATCGCCATGGTGTTCGGCATGCCGCGGGCGTTGTTCCCGCAGATCGCGCACGACACGTTCGGCGACCCGGCGTCGGGCGGTGTGGCGCTCGGACTGCTGTTCGCGGCGATGTCCTTCGGCGCGGTGGCCGGTGGGGTGTTCTCCGGTTGGCTGCCGAGGGTCCGGCGCCAGGGCCTCGCCGTGATCGTGTGCATCGTGTTGTGGGGTCTTGCGATGGTGGGCTTCGGCGTGGTGGTGGGGATCGCCTCACCCGGCGACAGTCCGGTCCTGTTGTGGATTGCTCTCGCGTTCCTCGCATTCGGCGGCGCCGTCGACATGGTCTCCGCCGCGTTCCGCAGCACCATGCTCCAGCAGGTCGCCACGGACGAGATGCGCGGACGACTCCAGGGCGTCTTCATCGTCGTCGTGGCCGGGGGCCCGCGGATCGGTGACGTCGTGCACGGCGCGGCCGCCGCGGCGGTCGGGACGAGCGTGGCGGCCGCGGGCGGTGGCGTCCTCGTCGTCGTCGGTGTGGTGATCGCCGCGCTCGTGTTCCCGGCACTGGTGCGTTACAAGGTCACCCGCTAGGTTCCTGTGCGCCATCACATATCTCGCGCCCATCTCGGGCACACTGAAGTGCATGGGTGAACCGCAGTCTTCGAAGACGGACAGGCCTGCCACGGCCGGATTCGAGATCCGGGGAGGCGGCTACCGGGCCGGCATCGCGGCTACCGGCGCCGGACTACGGCTACTCGAATGGGACGGTCCGGACGGGCCGATGGCGCTCACCGAGACGTGGGACATCGGAACCCGGCCACCCTTGTCGGCAGGGTTGATCTTGGCGCCGTGGCCCAACCGGATCCGCGACGGCCAGTTCGTCTTCGACGGCATCGACCATCAACTCGAGATCACGGAGCCGGCATTCGGCAATGCCAGTCACGGATTCGTCCGCCGCCGGGACTGGCGTGTCGTGAATCACGCCGACGACCGCATCGAGTTGTCGATCGACGTCGGCCTCCACAAGGGGTGGCCGTACCCGCTGCGGCTCACCGTCGCCTACGTCGTGGACGACGACGGCCTGACCGTGACGCACACCGCCACCAACACGGGAGCCATCCCGGCACCGTTCGGGATGGGCTTCCACTCCTACGTCCGCGCCGGCGACTTCCCGCTCGACGAGTGCACGCTGCGACTGTCCGCCGGCACCCGGCTGCCTCTCGACGAGCGCATGCTGCCGAGTGGGGGTTCGCGGCCCGTGGCAGGCACCGAATACGACTTCACCAGCCCGCGCATGCTGGCGGGCGTCGCGCTCGACACCCCGTTCAGCGCACTGGACGTCGACGCGGACGGCAGGTCGCGGCACGAATTGCGGGCGCCGGACGGCACCGGAACGATCCTGTGGGCGGCTCGTGAGTTCGGCTGGCTGCAGGCGTTCGTCGCGGATCCCGAGGCCGGGAAGTCGTATCCGGGACGCGGGCGGGCGCTGGCGCTCGAACCGATGACGTGCCCGCCGGACGCGTTCAACTCCGGGATCGATCAGTTGGTGCTCGCTCCGGGGCAGCAGTGGACGGGTGTGTGGGGCATGTCCGCGGTGGCGTAGCGGTTCAACTTTCGAGCATCGAGTGCCCACTTGGTGAGACGGTGTAACACCGGTCGCGGTCCGGCCGATACGTCGGGCGGGGGTTCGTCTGTCGCGGCTGCGGCACTTTGTGTCACCCTCTGTCCTTCCCTCACCGCGTCGCGCATCGCGGTGTGCGTTCTCCGCCGTCTTCGGCATCTGTGCAGGTAACGCGGCCAGTCCAGTCTCGGGTAACTGGCCCTCACCGATTCCACTCCCGTGCCGTGCGGGCAAATCGGACACTCGCCGATCCCGTTCGGCGACCCTTCTCGGTGGTCGCCGCGCATCCCGCGGCGGACCCGGATCACGGGCTCTGAGCGGACCCGCCTTCGGCACGCAGGCCAGAGTGGGACTAGTTTCTACCTGAATGAAGTTGTTACTCATTGGTTTGAGCTTGAGAGGGATGCTTCGTGCCTGACAATGACACAAAGCCCACGCTTACCTACCCTGGTGGTGAGCACACGATGTCCATTGCCAGGGCAACCGAGGGCAATGACGGTATCGAACTGGGCAAGCTGCTCGCCAGCACCGGGTACACCACCCTGGACCCGGGTTTCGTCAATACCGCCTCCACCAGCTCCGCGATCACCTACATCGACGGTGAGCACGGGATTCTCCGCTACCGCGGGTACCCGATCGAACAGCTGGCCGAGAAGTCGACTTTCATCGAGGTCAGCTATCTGCTGATCTACGGTGAGCTGCCCACCACGGCGCAGCTCGAGTCGTTCACCGACCGGATCCGGCGCCACACGCTGCTGCACGAGGACCTCAAGAGGTTCTTCGACGGATTCCCGCGGAACGCACACCCGATGCCGGTCCTGTCCAGCGCCGTCAACGCGCTGTCCGCGTACTACCAGGACTCCCTGGACCCGGCCGACCCGGAACAGGTCGAGCTGTCGACCATCCGCCTTCTCGCGAAGCTACCGACCATCGCGGCCTACGCGTACAAGAAGTCCGTCGGGCAGCCGTTCCTGTACCCGGACAACTCCCTGAACCTGGTCGAGAACTTCCTCCGGATGACGTTCGGCTTCCCCGCGGAGCCCTACGAGATCGATCCCGAGATCGCCAAGGCTCTCGACATGCTGCTGATCCTGCACGCCGACCACGAGCAGAACTGCTCGACGTCGACGGTGCGGCTGGTCGGCTCGTCCGACGCCAACCTGTTCACCTCGATCTCCGGTGGCATCAACGCACTCTGGGGCCCGCTGCACGGCGGCGCCAACCAGGCCGTGCTGGAGATGCTCGACGAGATCAAGGCCAGCGGCAGCAACGCGGACGACTTCGTCCGCAAGGTCAAGAACAAGGAAGACGGTGTGAAGCTCATGGGCTTCGGGCACCGCGTCTACCGCAACTACGACCCGCGCGCGGCGATCGTCAAGAAGACGGCGCACACCATCCTCGAGAAGCTCGGCGGCGACGACGAGCTGCTCGACATCGCGATGGCGCTCGAGGAGGCGGCGCTCACCGACGACTACTTCGTCGAGCGCAAGCTGTACCCGAACGTCGACTTCTACACGGGTCTGATCTACCGCGCGATGGGCTTCCCCACGCGCATGTTCACCGTTCTGTTCGCCATGGGCCGCTTGCCCGGGTGGATTGCACACTGGCGCGAGATGCACGAAGATCCCGCTACGAAGATCGGCCGTCCGCGCCAGATCTACACCGGTTACACCGAGCGTGACTACAAGGACGTCACAGGTCGCTGATCGCGAATACCTGTGCCGAACCATAGAGCCCTCACCGAGGAGGACATATGACCAAGCCCGAGATCGAGTTCCAAGACGGACCCGCCCCGACCGACCTGGTCATCAAGGACGTGGTGGTCGGAGACGGCGCAGAGGCCGTCCCCGGGGGCACCGTCGAGGTGCACTACGTCGGCGTCGAGTTCGAGTCCGGCGAGGAGTTCGACTCCTCCTGGAGCCGCGGCGAGTCCATCCAGTTCCCGCTGCGCGGTCTCATCAAGGGCTGGCAGGACGGCATCCCCGGCATGAAGGTGGGCGGACGTCGTCAGCTCACGATCCCGCCGGAGCTGGCCTACGGTCCCGCCGGCGCCGGACACCAGCTGTCCGGCAAGACGCTGGTCTTCATGATCGATCTGCTGGACGTGAAGGAATAGTCTCCGCAGCACGAAAAGCCCCGCATCACCTCAAGGTGAGGCGGGGCTTTCTGCTCTCCATGTCTCCGGTCTCGGTGGCTCGTGTGTCGTGTCCGTGTGGAGTTCGACGACGAGCCGTGCGCCGCCGAGCGGGCTGACCTCGAAACGTGCGCTGCCGTTGTGCAGTGCCGCCTGCTGCGCGACGAGCGCGAGGCCGAGGCCCGACCCGCTCTTCGTCGCGTTGGACCCGCGGTGGAACCGTTCGAAGACCACCGCCCGTTCGGCCTCGGGCACCCCCGAGCCGTTGTCGTCGACGACGACGGTGGTGATGCCGTCGGCCGCTCTCAGCGTGATCGTCACCGCGGTCGCGCCGCCGTGCCGGACCGCGTTCTTGATGGCGTTGTCCAAAGTGAGGCGCAGTCCACCGGGCATGCCCCGGACCGTCACCGGGGTTGCGTCGACGGTCACCTGCAGCCCCGGATTGTGGCGCATCGCCTCCTCGGCGGCGAGGTCGCTGATGTCGACGAGGTCGCAGTCCACGAAGTCCTTGTCGGTGGACAGTTCGCCGCGGGCGAGCCGCTCGAGGTCGGACAGCGTCGATTCCACCCGGTCCTGTGAGCGGGCGACGTCGCGGAGGATCTCGTGCTGCTGTTCCGGCGTCAGGTCGAGAGTGGTGAGGACCTCGAGGTCGGTGCGCATCGCGGTGAGCGGGGTCCGGAGTTCGTGTGCCGAGACTGCGGCGAAGTCGCGTGCGGTGGCGAGCGCGGCGGTGGTCGCGTCCTGCGCCTCCGCGACGTCGCGCAGCATCGACTCCGCGGCGGACGCCAGTTCGTCCGCCTCCCGGACACCGGATGTCGTGGGCGTCAACTTCGGTTCGCGGCGCACGATGCGGCCGGTCAAGTCGACCAGCGGGCGCACGGCACGACCGCCGAACAACCAGCCGAGACCGCTGGCCGCGGCGATGGCGAGCACTCCGACGAGCAGGACCTGACGTTGCTGCTCCGACGTCACGTCCTGGGCTTCGGCGTACGGCACGGCCAGGGAGATCCGGGTGCCGAGGAGCGGCACGGTCGCGGTGTACGCCCGGTACTTCGTGTCACCCACCTCGACGGTCTGCTGGCCTGGGTCGAGTTCGGGCAGCTGGGTGGGGGTACTGACGAGCACGGTGTCGCCGTCGGCCGAACGGATCGTGATGGCGAACGCACCCTTGTCGCCGAGTGCCCCGAGGAACAGACCGGCGGTGGCGGCGTTGGGAACCAGAACGTCCGACGCCGTCTCCAGTCGCCGGTCGAGTTGCGACAGGTTGTTCCGGTTGATCGCCAGCGACACCAGGATGCCGAGCGCCACGACGATGATCGTTGCCCCCAGCGCGGTCGCGGCGGCCACGCGGGTTCGGAGGGAGAACGACCGTTTCACGACGGTTCCCGGAGCACGAATCCGACTCCGCGCACCGTGTGCAGGATGCGCGGCTGACCACCGACCTCGAACTTGCGACGCAGGTAGCCGACGAACACGTCCACCACGTTGGTGTCGGCGACGAAGTCGTACCCCCACACCAGTTCGAGGAGCCGCTCACGGCTCAGGACGATGCCGACGTTGCGGGCGAGCACCTCGAGGAGTTCGAATTCCCGTTTGGTCAGAATGACCTCCTCGCCCGCCATGAAGACCCTGCGTGCGGACGTCCGGATCTCCAGCGCACCGACGCGGATCGGTGGGGTCGCGGGCGAGTCGGCGGGGGCGGCGGCCGTCGTTCCGTGCCGCCGCAGCATCGCCCGGATGCGGGCGATCAGTTCGGCGAGGACGAACGGCTTGACCAGGTAGTCGTCGGCGCCCGACTCGAGGCCGGAGATGCGGTCGTCGACGGTGTCGCGTGCGCTGAGCACGCAGATCGGGATGTCGTTGTTCATCGCGCGGAGCGCGGTCACGACGCCGGTGCCGTCGATGACCGGCATGTTCATGTCGAGCACCATCGCGTCCGGACGTCGTTCGCTGACCACCCGGAGCGCGTCGGCGCCGTCGACGGCCGTGAGGACGGTGAATCCGGACAGGCGCAGGCCGCGTTCGAGGGACGTCCGCACGTCCTCGTCGTCGTCGACCACGAGGACACTGGCTGAGTCGGTGACGGTCACTCCTGCATTGTGCCGTGGGCGCGACCACTGAGCGTGCGGATGGCAGTTGTGGGAGCGTGTCTCGTCCGTACACTCGTTGGAGATGTTTTCTTCGCTGCAGGCATTCGAACTGACCGAAACCAACCGTGACTGGCTGATTCACCGCCCGGCCGAGATCGCGACCTACGTCGTCCTGGCGCTCGTGCTGCGTTTCGCGTTGCACCGCATGATCGACCGGATGACGCGGCCCCGGGAGCCTTCCGACAAACCGGCCATGCTCCGTCCCCTCCGGGAACGCGCCCCGCGGGGCGTCAAGGAGGCGATGGTCAACGAGCGTCGCGCGCAACGCGCCCGGACGATCGGGTCGGTGCTCAAATCGACGGTGTCGATCGTGGTGCTCATCTGGGTGGTGCTCCAGGTTCTCGCGGTCCTCGGCGTCAATGTGGCGCCGTTCATCGCGTCGGCCGGTGTGATCGGTGTCGCACTCGGTTTCGGTGCGCAGAACCTCGTCCGGGATTTCCTGTCGGGCATCTTCATGCTGCTCGAGGATCAGTACGGTGTCGGGGACGTCGTGGACCTCGGCGAGGCCGTGGGAACGGTCGAGACGGTGGGTCTGCGGGTCACCACGATCCGCGACGTCAACGGCACCCTCTGGTACTGCCGCAACGGTGAGATCGTCCGTGTCGGCAACATGAGCCAGGGTTACGCGGTCGCGGTGGTCGATCTGCCGATCGCGCACGCCGCCAACGTGCAACGGGCGTGCGAGGTGGCACTCGAGGCAGTCACCGAGGCGGCCAAGAGCGACGCGATCGCGGTCGACGTACTCGAACCCCCGGAACTGCTGGGCGTCAACTCGGTGACCGCGGAATCGGTCACGCTGCGGATCACCGCGCGGACCAAGCCGGGCAGGCAGTGGGCGGTGCAGCGGACGTTCGCCCGCGCGGCGCTGTCGGCGTTCGAGCACTACGACATCGACGCGCCGTACCTGTCGGTGCTGTCGTCGGCTCGCTCCACCAACTGATCGGCCCCGCGCTTCGTTACCGTGGCAGGTATGGACACCGCACTCGTCTGGTTCCGGCGCGACCTCCGGCTCGGTGATCTGCCGACGCTCCACACGGTGGCGGAGTCGGGGGCGCGTGCACTCGGGCTGTTCGTCCTCGACGATCGGCTGCTGAAAACATCGGGCGGTGCTCGCCGGGACTTCCTGTTCCGCAGTCTCGCCGCACTGGACGACCAACTCGACGGCCGGTTGCTGGTGGTGAAGGGCGATCCCGTCGACGTGGTTCCGACGGTCGCGAAGAAGGTATCGGCCGAAGAAGTCCACGTGAGCGCCGATTACGGGCCGTACGGTCGCGAGCGTGATGCCGCCGTCGCCGAGCACGTCGATCTGGTGGCCACCGGTTCGCCGTACGCTGTGGCGCCCGGCCGGGTGACGAAGACGGACGGGGAGCCGTACCGGGTGTTCACCCCGTATTTCCGGCAGTGGCTCGAACACGGGTGGCGCGCGCCGATCGATACCGGGCGTGCGACGGTGGAGTGGCTGGACCCGGACGACGTCAAGGCGCGGCGGGTGCAGATCCCCGAACCGGAATCCGACGGGTGCCCCGCCGGGGAGGCGGCGGCGCTGCAGCGGTGGGCGGAGTTCTGCGAGGACGACCTCGCCGGGTACGAGGACGCGCGGGATCGTCCCGGTCTCGACGCGACCAGCCGGATGTCGGTGTACCTGAAATACGGCAACATTCATCCGCGGACGATGCTCCGCGATCTCGCGCGCCGTCGCAGCAAGAGCGCCGAACAGTACCGGCGGCAGCTCGCGTGGCGGGACTTCTACGCCGACATCCTCTTCCAGCGTCCCGACAGCGCGCGGGAAAACTACGACCGTCGCTTCGACCGCATCCGCTACGACAGCGGGCCTGACGCCGAGGAGGCGTACTCGGCGTGGTGCGAGGGCCGGACGGGGTTCCCGATCGTCGACGCCGGGATGCGTCAGCTGAAAGCCGAAGCCTGGATGCACAATCGGGTGCGGATGATCGTCGCGTCGTTCTTCGTCAAGGATCTGCACCTGCCGTGGTGGTGGGGTGCCCGCTACTTCATGAACCGGCTCGTCGACGGGGATCTGGCGAACAATCAGCACGGCTGGCAGTGGACCGCGGGATCGGGGACGGACGCGTCGCCGTACTTCCGGGTGTTCAACCCGACGACGCAGGGGGAGAAGTTCGACCCCGACGGCGAGTACGTGCGGCGGTGGGTGCCTGAACTGCGTGGCATCTCCGGCAAGGCTGTTCATGCTCTGAAAGACGGTCGCCCGGAGGACTATCCGCCGCCGATCGTCGACCATGCCCACGAGCGGCAGGAGGCACTCGCCCGCTACGGCGAGATCAAGGCCCCGTGAGTACTTCTTAACCGCGGGCGGTTAAGAAGTACTCACGGGCGCTTTGCGCATGAGGAGCCCGAGGAACGCCGCCGCGGCGAGGACGATGACGAGTCCGCCGTAGATGCGGGTGGTGTCGACGAGCCCGACCTTTCCGACGAGGTATCCGGCGATCAGCGCGGGAACGCTGTTGGCGAGGTAGGCGATCACGTAGATGCTCGACAGCAGTCCCGCGCGCTCGTGCGGTTCGGCGAGCGGCATGACGGTGCGGATGGTGCCCTGGAAGCCGGCGCCGAACCCGATGCCCGCCACCGCGGTTCCTGCGAGAATCCACAGCGCCGACGACGTTTCGGCGCCGACCAGGGTGATGGCGACTCCGACGACGAGGGCGGACGCTCCGACGTACAGGATGCGTCGTGCTGCCACGTTGCGCAGCAGGAACACCGCGAATGCGCCGGTCCCGGTGAGCGTCGCGACCATGATGGCGCCGATCAGCGACGTGTGGACGTCGAGCGCGTTACGGGCGAGCGAAGGTCCGAGGGACAGGTAGAAGCCGCCCAGCGCCCACACTGCCACCAGGCAGGGTCCGGTGAGGACGAGCATTCCCAGTGCGGTGGACGGGACCGCCAGCGTCGGACGCATCGATGCCAGAGCCCCCTTCTGCCGGACCGCTGTCTCGGGTGCGGCCCAGATGCCGAGGATCTCGACGACGAACAGCGCGCAGAACACCAGGAACACGGTGCTGGTGGGCCGGGGAAGGTGCTCGCTGATCAGGCTCGATCCGATGGCGCCGAGTGCGAGGCCGACGGTGGGCGCGATGCTGTTGACGGTGGCGCCGCGTCCGGGTGTGCGTTCGAGGTCGAGGAGGGTGGAACCGAGCGCGCTGATCGCGGCGCCGGTGGCGAAACCCTGCACGACTCGGGCGATCAGCAGGAGGCCGATGCCCTCGGCTGTCGCGAACATGATCATCGAGGCGGCTTCGAACACGAGTGCCGTGATCAGCACGGGCCGGCGGCCGACGTAGTCCGAGAGCGAACCGACGGTGAGCAGCGCCAGCAGCAGGCTCACGGCGTAGATGCCGAAGATCAGCGTCGATTGCAGCGACGAGAAGCCCCAGTTCGACTGGTACACCTCGTACAGCGGTGTGGGTGCGGCAGACGCGCCGAGCAGGGTGGCGATCACGACCGCGACGAGCGTGAAGGCGGCTCCTCGGCGCAGTGCGGGTCGAGACGTCGGTGGTGCTTCGGGCGCGGCAAGCGTCGTCATGGCGTACTCCCCGGAGAACATTAATGCAAAGGGTTTGCGTTAATGGACGCTACGCCGCCACCGTTCTTAATGCAACGTCTTTGCGTTAGCATGGGGGCATGAGTCCGGCTCCAGGCCCGCGCCCCGGTGGTCGCAGCGCCCGCATCCAGCAGGCGGTGCATGCGTCCACGCGCAAACTTCTCGACGAGCGCGACCGAGCGGACATCACCGTCCCCATGATCGCCGCCGACGCCGGGGTCACCCCGTCGACCATCTACCGGCGCTGGGGGGACATCACCGAATTGTTCGCGGACGTCGCGCTCGAGCGTCTGCATCCCGACGCGCCCCCGCGTGAAACCGGCAGTGTGCGAGGCGACCTCGTTGCCTGGGCGCAGGACTACCTCGAGGAGATGTCCTCACCGGTGGGGCGGGCGGCACTGCGCGACGTCGTGATGAGTGCCGACACCGTCAGGTCGGAGGACGGCACCAATCAGTTCAGGTGCGCGACGTTCTGCCGCACCCAGATCGAAACGATCCTCGGACGGGGCGAACCCGTGCAGGGCGTGGTCGAGCACGTGATCGACCATGTCGTGGCGCCGATCATCTACCGCATCCTGTTCGACCTCGACCCTCTCGAAGCGGACCGCGTCGGGGAACTGGTGGATCACGCACTCGACGCGGCCGTCCGGGTCTGAGAGGTCAGCCGCCCAGCTGCTTCTTCAGCGCGTCGAGGACGGCGACGTCCTCGATGGTGGAGGGCACCGTGTACTCCTCGTGGTCGGCGATCTGCCGCATCGTCTTACGCAGGATCTTGCCCGAGCGGGTCTTGGGCAGCGCCTGCACGACCGTCACGTCACGGAACGTGGCGACGGCGCCGATCTGCTCGCGCACCATCGCGACCAGTTCGTTGCGGAGGGTCTCCGGGTCGATCTCGACCCCGGCCTTGAGCACGACGTAGCCGCTGGGCTTCTGGCCCTTGAGTTCGTCGCGGATGCCGACCACCGCGCACTCGGCCACCGCGGGGTGTCCCGCGACCACCGCCTCCATGCTGCCCGTCGAAAGCCGATGTCCGGCAACGTTGATGACGTCGTCGCTGCGGCCGAGGACGTACACGTACCCGTCCTCGTCGATGTAACCGGAGTCGCCGGTCAGGTAGTAGCCCTCGAACGTGGCGAGGTACGACCGCACGTACCGCTCCGGGTCGCGCCACAACCCGGCCAGGGTGCCCGGAGGCAGCGGCAGCCCGATCACGATGTTGCCCTCGGCCCCGGCGGGAACCGTGTTCCCTTCGGCGTCGACCACCTCGACCCGGTACCCGGGCACCGGAACGGTGGGGGAGCCCGCCTTCAGCGGCATCGGTTCGAGCCCGCGCAGGTTGGCGCAGATCGCCCAGCCGGTCTCGGTCTGCCACCAGTGGTCGACGACGGGACGGCCGAGGACGCGGGTCGCCCACGCGTACGTGTCGGGGTCGAGGCGCTCGCCCGCCGCGAACAGCGTCTTCAGGGAGGAGATGTCGTACTTCTCGATCTCCTTCGCGTCGGGATCGGCCTTGCGGACGGCGCGGATCGCGGTCGGGGCGGTGAACAGTGCCGACACACCGTGATCGGAGATCACCCGCCAGAATGCGCCCGCATCCGGGGTCCCGACGGGCTTGCCCTCGTAGAGCACGGACGTGGCACCGGCCAGGAGCGGCCCGTAGACGATGTACGAGTGCCCGACCACCCAGCCCACGTCGGACGCAGTCCACCACACGTCGCCCGGGCCGATGTCGTAGATGTTGCGCATCGACCACGTGAGCGCGACGGCGTGCCCACCGTTGTCGCGGATCACGCCCTTCGGCTTCCCGGTGGTGCCGGACGTGTAGAGGATGTACAGCGGGTCCGTCGCGACCACCGGAACCGGCTCCGCGGGTGCCGCATCCGCCATCAGCGCATCCCAGTCGAACCACGCCGCCCCGGCGCCCTGGTAGTCGGCGGCCGAACCGGGGATCTGCTCCCGGTCCTTGACGATCACCGTGTGCGGCGGGGTTCCGGACAGCTCCAGCGCCTTCGCCACCATCGGCAGGTAGTCGACGGTGCGCCCCGGCTCGAGGCCACCCGACGCCGTCACCAGCACCACCGGTCCGGCGTCGTCGATGCGGGTCGCGAGTTCCTTCGCGGCGAAGCCGCCGAACACCACCGAGTGCACGGCACCGATGCGGGCGCAGGCCAGCATCGCGATCGCCGCTTCGGGGATCATCGGCATGTAGACGATCACCCGGTCACCGGCCACCACACCCTGGTCCTTCAGGACGCCGGCGAACCGGGACACCTCGTCGAGAAGTTCTGCGTAGGTGTAGGTGCGGGATGCAGCGGGGGCCATCGCCGAGTCGTAGATCAACGCCGCCCGATCCCCGTTGCCGTCCCGCACGTGCCGGTCGAGAGCGTTGAAGCAGGTGTTGAGCGACGCATCCGGGAACCACCGGTACATCGGGGCGGCGGAATCGTCGAGCGCCTGCGTCGGCGGCGTCACCCACTCCACGGCCTCGGCGGCGGCGAGCCAGAAGTCCTCGGGACTGTCGGTGCTCCGTAAGTACACCTCGGCGTAGCTCTGGCCATGGTTGTCGCTCGGAGGCGGAGTCCCCGGGGAGCTCATCGATGCACGTCCTCTCGTCGTCGTGTGACCCGCAACACCCTATGCGACGTCGGCGCGTGATGATGCGGTCAGAGGCCGAGGGAACCGGCGATCATCGGCCAGGAGTTGTGCAGGTCGTCCTGCCAGTAACCCCACGAGTGGGTGCCGGCGGGCCGGAAATCGTACGTGGCCGGGATCCCCAGGGCGTTCAGCCGGTCGGCCAGCCGATGGGTGCACTCGTTGGTTCCCGCCTCGATGATGCCGCCGACGATCACCTGGTTGGCCAGCGTGCCCACATCTCCGTTGATATCCGGGCCGTTGAGGTTCTCGTGGACGCCGGGCAGCCCGGTGGCATTGCTGATGTACAAGTCGATGCCACGGAGCTTCTCGGCGTTGACGACGGGGTCGTTGGCCACCCACGCGGGGTCGTCGGGCGGTCCCCACATGTTCTCGACGTCGCCGCCTCGGAAGCTGACGACGAAGGTGACGTAGTCCCGGCCCGGTTTGGTGCTCGTCTCGGCGCATCCGCTGAACGCGCCGACGGCGCGATACAGCGACGGGGCCGCCTCGGCCAGGCTGAGGACGGATGTGCCCGACATCGACAGACCCGCGATGGCATTCGCACCGTCTGTTCCGAGTGTGGCGTCGACGATCGGGGGAAGTTCCTCGGTGAGGAAGGTGGTCCACTTGTTCACGCCGAGGACGGGATCGGGCTTTTCCCAGTCGGTGTAGTAGCTGTACGCCCCGCCGACGGGAGTGACGACGTTGACGTTCTTGTCGGCGAAGAAGTCGACGACGTCGGTCCTCGCCTGCCAGGTTGCCGAATCCTCGCCGCCACCGGCGCCGTTGAGTAGGTACAGGGTCGGCCGCGGCACGCTCGTGTCGGCGGGGCGGATCACTTCGAGGAGAATCACCTTCTCCATCGCCGCCGAGTAGACGTACATGTTCAGTTGACGGTCGCCGATCTCCTCGATGCGGTCGAGGACGGATCCGTCTGCCGAAGCCGGCTTGTCGGCGGGAAGTGCTCGCCACTCGTCCGCCGACGCCGCTGCCACCTGACCGAACATGGCCGACGACGCAACGACGGCGACCGCCAGGAGTGCCCGACAGTGTCCGATCGCGCTCATAGCCGCTCCTCGTGCTTGACTGCGGTGCCCGACAACCGTCTGGTGAATACTCAGAACATTGCCCCTTCACGGTAACCGGCAAACATTCCCCGGGGCGGCTGAACGGACACCGGACTTCGCCGCGACGTCGCCCTATCGTGGAAGTATGACGCTGCTCGCCGAAGATCTGCTGTTGCTGCTGCTCGACGACACATCGGGGAAGCCCGTCGTCGACGGGACCCGGATGCCGCGCGTCCTCGCCGGCGCCGTTCTTCTGGAACTGGCCCTGGGTGACGTCGTCACCCCGGCCGAACCGGGCGAAGACGTGAAGAAGGGGCGTCTGGTCGCCCGGGACGGGGCGCGACCGCAGGATCCGCTGCTCGCGCGGGCCGTCGACCTCATCGGTACGTCCAAGCCGATGAAACCGGAAGCGGCCATCGAGAAGCTCGCCAAGAACCTGCGCGACGAACTCGCGAAGCGCATCGTCGGTACGGGCTGGGTCCGCGAAGAGAAGGGCAAGGTGCTGGGCATCTTCCCGACCACGCGGTGGCCGGAGGTCGACGGCAGCCACGAACGCGCGCTGCGGTCCGAGCTGAGCGCCGCGCTCCTCGACGGGGTCACCCCCACTCCCCGCACCGCCGCGCTCGTCTCGCTCCTGTCCGCGGTCGACGCGGCCCCGAAGCTGTTCCCGGACGCCGATCGTCGCGCCGTGAAGAAACGGGCGAGGGAGATCGCCGAAGGCGACTGGGCAGGCAAGGCCGTGCGCAAATCCGTCGAGGCCGTCAACGCCGCGATCGTCGTCGCCGCCACCGTGCCCGCCATCGTCGCGGGGAGTGGCTAGGAGCGTGGGTCGGTAACACGCCGGGCGGGGTGTTCGGGTGATGGTCGGGTATGCGAGATGATGGGGCGTGCCTGATGATCTCGATGATGGTGGGTTGTTCGAGGTAGACCCTGTGCAGCGGGTCGAACCCGATTTCGGGGTGCCGAAGCGGCCGGTGGACAAGACGTTCCGGGCGTTCGACCCGGAACAGGGGTTGTTGCTGCCGCCGTCGCTCGACGACTGGCTGCCGGCCGAGCATCTGGCCCGGTTCATCGCCGAGCTGGTCGACGAGCATCTGGACCTGTCCCGGATCCGCGCCGCCT
>NZ_JAAOQS010000113.1:0-26989 GCF_011603105.1 Rhodococcus sp. A14
GTGGGTGCGAGGGGTACCCGGGTGCGGAGCCGCAGGACGACGTAGCCGACCCACGAGGTGACGACACCGAGCGCGACGAGAGTTTGGATCGCTCCCGCGGCGGATTCCGGGTAGACGACCCCGGTGAGGTAGTGGGAGATGAACCCGGACGAGGGGAGCGGGTCCTGCCCGGCGCGGACCCGGGCCCAGCTCTCCAGGTGGGTCAGCGGGCAGTCGATGCCGACGAGGACGCCGGTGAATCCCCAGGCCACCGCGGCGAGGTGGAGGGCGATGGTGCGCGGCCAGTGCCAGGCGAGAAACCCACCGCACACGACGTAGAGGATGAAGATCAGGTGTGCGACGGCAGTGGCGTCGGCGACGACCTCGTAGAAGACGCTCCCCATCGATGCACCCCTGACATCCGAATTTCCCCCATACGCCATCGTAGGCGTCGCCCGGCCGGGTCCGCCGGGTAACGGGCTCAGGCGGTGCCGCGCACGTCTTCCTTGACCACCAGGATCGGAATGTCGACCTCGAGAAGGAGGCGTTGCAGCCATCGTTCCAGGAGGAACTTGCCGATCGGGGACATGCGCCGGGTACCCACGACGAGCAGATCCGCGCCGCTGCTGTCGACCAGCGCGCGCAGAGCGCTCACCTGATCACCGTCGTGCTCGTTGGTGCGCAGCTCCCACGACGACTCGCCGACCCCGCCACTCTCGAGCGTGGCCTGGATCTCGGCGCGCAGGGCGGACCGGTCGGACTCGGCGTCCTGGCCGGGGTCGTCGTCGAGGACGTGGAGGACGAGCAGCTGTTCCCGTCGTTGCACAGCCTCACGGGCGGCGTGGACGATGGCCGCCCGGCCTTCCGGGCTGTCTCGGTGGACAACGGCTATCGCCATGAAACGCCTCCATTTGCAGGTATCGGTACGACCCCTATTATCCCCGTGCCGGAGTGTGCTCCGGCTGTGTCGATGCTCTCGTACGGAGATCCGAGCGGTGCTCGATCACCAGGGTGAGGGCTCGTAGTCCTTCAGGAAGCAGCCGTGCAGATCGACGCCCTGCTCGCCCTGGACGATCGGGTCGTAGACACGGGCGGCACCGTCGACCAAGTCGAGAGGGGCGTGGAAGCCCTCGTCGGCCAGGCGCATCTTGGTGTAATGCGGCCGCTCGTCGGTGATCCACCCGGTGTCCACCGCGGTCATGAGGATGCCGTCCTCGAGCATCTCCTTGGCGCTGGTGCGGGTGAGCATGTTCAGCGCGGCCTTCGCCATGTTGGTGTGCGGATGCCCCGGACCCTTGTAGGCGCGGCTGAACTGGCCCTCCATCGCGGAGACGTTCACCACGTACTTGCGGCGGGCGCCTGCCGCCGCCATCGCGGGCCGCAGCCGGGACACGAGGATGAACGGGGCGACCGAGTTGCACAACTGCACCTCGAGCAGCTCGATCGGGTCGACTTCCTCGACCGTCTGGACCCAGCTGTTCGTGTGCGCGAGGTCGGGCAGGAGTCCGCCGGCGTCGAT
Organism: Rhodococcus sp. A14; assembly: GCF_011603105.1. NCBI lineage: Bacteria > Bacillati > Actinomycetota > Actinomycetes > Mycobacteriales > Nocardiaceae > Rhodococcus > Rhodococcus sp. A14. Next base: position 1,499 of record NZ_JAAOQS010000113.1, read on the forward strand.
CGCGAGACCCTGGTCGATGCGATCGGGGGATGCCGACTTCGCGACCAGTGCGAGCGAACTCACCGCGTCGGGGGACAGTGCGGCGCCCGCCATCGCGGACACGTCGGACAGTGAACCGGCGAGTGCCGCCGGGTGGGCGTCGCTCGTCTTGCCGAACGTCAGGACGTCGGGCAGGTCGCCCGAGGGAAGGGCCCCGGACTCCGCGTCCGCCAGCGCGCTGTGGGCGCCGGGGGAGCGTCGCACCGTCTGCGCGGCGTTGTTGATCAGGATGTCCAGCGGGCCCTGCGCGGCAACGGAGTCGGCCAGCGCAACGACCTGCGCCGGGTCGCGCAGATCGATACCGACGACGCGCAGCCGGTGGATCCACTCGCTGCTGTCCTCCATCGCCTTGAACCGGCGGATGGCGTCGTTGGGGAAACGTGTCGTGATCGTCGTGTGGGCTCCGTCGCGGAGCAACCGCAGGGCGATGTACATGCCGATCTTGGCGCGACCGCCGGTCAGCAGTGCCCGGCGGCCGGTGAGGTCCGCGCGCGCGTCCCGCTTGGCGCGGCTCTTGGCCGCGCAGTCGGGGCACAGCTGGTGATAGAAGGCGTCGACCCGGGTGTAACGCTGCTTGCAGATGTAGCACGGGCGGGGCCGGATGAGGGTGCCCGCGGATGCGCCGTCGGCGTTCGACGTGAGCGGGATGCCCGCGGTCTCGTCGTCGATCCGATCGGGGGAACCCGTCGCGGTGGCGGCGACGACCTGACGGTCGGCCTCGGAGACGGCGTCGCGGGCCGCGATCCGCCTGCGCTTCTTCAACTTCTTGAAGAGGTGACCGACTGCGCGCTGGACCGTGACGGAATCGGGATCCGCGTCGTCGAGTTCCGCCGCCTGATCGAGAACCTTCAGGCAGATCTCGAGATCCGCCGGATCGATCGTCGTCGTTGTTTCACCCATCGAACTTCGCCCTCTCACGAAGAAGGCCCCGGTTCGATGAACCGGGGCCTTTTCGTCTGTCTCAACTCAGAGTGTCCGAGGGGGGACTTGAACCCCCACGTCCGTTAATAGGACACTAGCACCTCAAGCTAGCGCGTCTGCCATTCCGCCACTCGGACTTGCCTGCCCCCATTTCCTGGGTGCTGCAAAAGATTAACCGATGAACCGCCACGGCCCAAATCGCCCCTCTCACCTGAGCGTTTCCGCTGCTGCGGTGGTAGGAACGTGGAGTGCCAACTACACAGGAAACCCCAGGCCAGGGTCGCGCCGAAGCCGAAGTCGTGGATCTCGTCAGTTCACTGATCCGCTTCGACACGTCCAACACCGGAGAGCTCGCCACGACGAAGGGCGAACGCGAGTGTGCGGAGTGGGTGGCGGCCCAGCTGCAGGAAGTGGGCTACGAGACCGAGTACGTGGAGTCGGGCGCACCGGGCCGCGGCAACGTGTTCGCCCGGCTGAAGGGCTCGAACCCCGACCGCGGCGCCCTCATGCTGCACGGCCACCTCGACGTCGTTCCCGCCGAGCCCGCCGACTGGCGCGTCCACCCGTTCTCCGGAGCAGTCGAGGACGGTTACGTGTGGGGGCGCGGCGCCGTCGACATGAAGGACATGGTCGGGATGATCCTGGCGGTCGCCCGCCAGTTCAAGGCCGAGGGAATCGTTCCTCCCCGCGACCTCGTGTTCGCCTTCGTCGCCGACGAGGAGGCCGGTGGCAAGTACGGCTGCCAGTGGCTCGTCGAGAATCGGCCCGATCTGTTCGAGGGTGTCACGGAAGCGGTCGGTGAGGTCGGCGGTTTCTCCCTGACCGTTCCGCGACCGGACGGCACCGACCGCAGGCTCTATCTCGTCGAGACCGCCGAGAAGGGTCTCGGATGGATGCGGCTGACGGCCAAGGGCCGCGCCGGGCACGGCTCGTTCCTGCACACCGACAACGCCGTCACCATCCTGGCGCAGGCAGTCGCCCGGCTGGGTGCGCACACGTTCCCGCTGGTCATCTCCGATTCGGTGGCCGAATTCCTCGAAGCGGCGGGTGAGGAGACCGGACTCGACTTCGACCCGAAGTCGCCCGACCTCGACGGCACCCTCGCGAAACTCGGCACCATCGCCAACATCATCGGCGCCACCCTCCGCGACACCGCGAACCCGACCATGCTCTCGGCCGGCTACAAGGCCAACGTCATCCCGCAGACCGCGGAGGCCGTCGTCGACTGCCGGATCCTGCCCGGCAGGCAGGCCGAGTTCGAGGCGGCGGTCGACGAGCTCATCGGGCCGGACGTCCAGCGCGAATGGATCACGAAACTCGACTCCTACGAGACGACGTTCGACGGACATCTCGTGGACGCCATGAACGACGCGATCCTCGCGCACGATCCCGGTGCCCGGACCGTGCCCTACATGTTGTCGGGTGGCACCGACGCCAAGGCGTTCGCGAAGCTCGGCATCCGGTGCTTCGGGTTCGCTCCGCTGCAGCTGCCCGCCGACCTGGATTTCAGCGCGCTGTTCCACGGTGTCGACGAACGGGTACCGGTCGACGCACTACTGTTCGGTACACGCGTGCTGGAACATTTTCTGCTCCACAGCTGATCCGAGAACCGATACGCGACAAGAGAGGAACCGCATGTCACACGACCCGTACGAGGCACTTCCCGACCTGCCGAGTTTCGAGCTGACCTCCACCGACGTCACCGACGGGCAGCCGCTGAACAAGGAACAGGTCAGCGGAATCTTCGGCGCCGGCGGCTACGACAACTCACCGCAGCTGTCGTGGTCGGGGTTCCCCGCCGAGACCAAGAGCTTCGCGGTGACGGTGTACGACCCCGACGCGCCGACGGCGTCCGGATTCTGGCACTGGGCGGTCGCCAACATTCCGGCCGACACGACCACGCTGGTGAGCGGCGCAGGCGACGACGACGGAACCGGGCTGCCGAGCGGTGCGATCACGCTGAAGAACGACGCCGGATTGCGTCGTTTCCTCGGCGCGGCCCCGCCGGAAGGGCACGGGCCGCACCGCTACATCTTCGTGGTCCACGCGCTCGACGTGGAGACTCTCGACGGGGTCACCGCCGACTCGACGCCGGCGTTCCTCGGTTTCAACCTGTTCTCGCATGCGATCGCTCGCGCGAAGATCCAGGGGACGTACGAGCAGTAGCTCGGTAGCTCCGGAAGACACCGGTGGCCGGCGAATCCTCGGGATTCGCCAGCCACCGGTCTGTGTACGGTCCGTGTCAGCGCACGGCGCCGGCGCCGACCGCATCGGCGACGGAGGAATAGCCGGCCTCGCGCACCTTCCGGGCCAGCCCCTTGTGGATGCGGCGAGCCCAGAACGGCCCGCCGTAGATGAAGCCGGTGTAACCCTGCACGAGGGACGCCCCGGCCAGGATCCGTTCCCATGCCTGGTCGACCGTCTCGATGCCGCCGACGGAGATCAGCACCAGGCGATCACCCACCCGCGCGTGCAGGCGGCGGAGGACCTCGAGCGATCGTTCGGCGACCGGCGGTCCCGACAACCCGCCCGCGCCGATCGCGGACACCTCGTCGTCCGGGGTGTTCAGCCCGTCCCGGCGGATGGTGGTGTTGGTCGCGACGATGCCGGCCAGGCCGAGTTCGAGCGCGAGATCCGCGACCGCATCGACGTCGTCGTCGGACAAGTCGGGGGCGATCTTCACCAGAACCGGGACGGTCACGCAGTCGAGAACGGCACGCAGGAGAGGCCGGAGAGATTCGACGGCCTGCAGGTCCCGCAGTCCCGGGGTGTTGGGTGAGCTGACGTTGACCACCATGAAATCGGCCAGCGGGCCCAGTAGTTGCGCGCTCGCCGTGTAATCGGCCGGGGCGTCCGCGGCGTCGACGATCTTGGTCTTGCCGATGTTCGCGCCGATCGGGACACCGGCCCGGCGCTGACGAAGATGATTGGCGGCATTGCCTGCGCCGTGGTTGTTGAAACCCATCCGGTTGATCAGGGCGCGGTCCGCGGGCAGCCGGAACAGCCGGGGAGCCGGGTTGCCGGGCTGGGCCTGGGCGGTGACGGTGCCCACCTCGGCGAACCCGAAGCCGAGGGGACCCCACGCGTCGACGCCGGTCGCATCCTTGTCGAACCCGGCGGCCAGACCGAGCGGCGCCGGGAAGTCGAGTCCGAACACGGTGTTCCGCAGTACCGGATCGTCCACGACGAGAACCTTGCCGACGAGCTGACGCAACGGCGAGAACCGCGTGACCAGGCGCATCGCAGCGAAGGCCAGGTGATGAATCCGCTCCGGAGGAACGCGGAACATCACCCGTAAGAGCAGGTGGTACAAGGAGGTCTCCCTAGATTGCGGGGTCGGGGACATGGTGAGCGGTCTTCCTTCGTTTGAGCAGCACACGGCGGCTACCGTCGGAGTACAGGCGGACCCGGGACAGCTCCCAGCCACCGAACTCCGCCTGGATGGCCAACCTCATCGAAGCACTGATACGGGTGACGTCGGGTGGCAGCCGGAGCGGCACGTACTCGAAGTCCTCGGATTCGATCTCCCACCCGGAGGGGAGTCGACGTGAATGCGATGCCATCTACGAACTCCTCGTCGGGATCTGCTGCAGGCCGTCTCCCGTCGCGGAACCGATCAGGAGGTCACCGTTCACGGTATCCACAGTGACAGAGTTCGGCTGCCGGACGGTGGGATACCGTGCCGTTTCCACGCCGACACCGCTCGACAGGTCGAATCCGACCACTTCGTTGGTCTCGGTCAGCGTGACCCACGCCCGGTCGGCGGTGTCGTCGTAGGCGACGGCGTACGGCGCGAGCCCGGCGGGGAACCGCTGGCGGAGCATCAGTGTGTCGGTGGTGTAGGCGAGCAGTTCGTCGCCGGTTGTGTCGGTGACGAGGATCCGTCCGTAGTGATCGGTCGTGAGCTGCGTCGCACCTTCCCCGGCGCGCAGCGCGACACCGAGCGCGGCAGCGGGGACGTCGATGGCGGTGACGGACGTCTGACCACGGTCGAGGGCGGTGAGTGAGTCGCCGACGACGGCAAGCCCGTCGACGGACGTGAGACCGCCGATCACCTGTGACTCGTTCGTGTCGGTGTTCACGATGTGAATCTCGCCATTGCCCAGGCCCATCGCCAGCCGCCCGTCGGGCAGTTGGGCGACCGATCGGACGTCGCCGTCGGCCGGGATGAACACCAGCTCGCCGGTTCGCAGGTCCAGGCGTCCTACCTGCGTGTTCATGGCGAGTAACGCCACACCGCCGGGGGCGAGGGAGACCTGGGCGACGGTGTCGTCCAGCGGAATCACCCGCGGAGGCGCCGTGAAATCCCCCGCCGGGAACAGCAGGACCTGGTTGCCTTCGCCGCCCAGGACGACGGTCGTGCGGGTCTCGGGGTCGAATGTGGTGGACTCGATGGGCAGTCCGACAGGGTGGACGACACCGGCAGGCGCGGTGTTCTGGGCCGGGGACTGTGCGGCACTCGCGGGCGCGATCGTGATCGCCTGATCCTCGTCGGAGTTCGACGAACAGCCCGTGACCAGTAGAAATGCCACTCCGATACACGAGGCGACGACGCGCGCTCCCGGTCTACCCATGTGCTGCTCCTCGGGGTTCTCTCATCGACCTGCACCTGTACAACTGCCCACAAGCATCCCTGATCCGCGAAACGCCCACGAATGCGGTCGGTGCCGAGCGGGTGCCGAGGCGATACCGTGAGAAACATCGACCCCGCGCCCGGCGGTCTTCCGATCGCCGGCCCAGGTCATCGAGGAGAAGACCGTGGAAATACCCGAAACACCGACGTTCACCGTCGAAGACATCTCGGTAGGACCGCACGCACACGGCTTCGGCCGGACCGCAGAAGGTAACTCCTACGCATTCCGGGTGCGCAAGAGCACGATGCACGTCGAGGTCTACCGCGCCGACGTCGAAACCGAGGTCCCGGCTCCGGACGACGTCGTGGCGTCGGCGCGACGCTCGGTCCGGGAGATCGACCTGACCGATGAGCGCAGCATCGTCGCCGTCGTGAGAGATGCCGTGTCCGATCCCGATTCCCACATGGCAGGGCCGGAGGACGGAATCACCGTGCGTGCGGTGCTCAGCCGCCTCGGCGCGGTCATCGACGGGCTGTGAACCCCGCGGTCTAGCGCTGATCCCGGCGGGGGAGGACGAGGGTCGCACCGGTCACCGGGTGCTCGATGACCTCGACGGGGTGCCCGTACACCCGGGTCAGCAATTCCTCGGACAGGACGTCGCCGGGAGGCCCGTCGGCGGCGACGCGTCCCTGCTCGAGGACCACGATCCGGTCCGCGTACGCGGCGGCGAGCGCGAGGTCGTGGAGGACGACCACCACCGCGGTGCCCTGCTCCGCACGGGAGCGGGCGAGACGCATCACGGTCTCCTGGTGACCGAGGTCGAGGGCGGCAGTGGGCTCGTCGAGCAGGATGGTCTCGGTGCGCTGCGCGAGCACCCGCGCCAGTGCCACCCGGGCACGCTCGCCACCCGAGAGCGCCGTGAACGGCCGGTCGGCGAACGCCACGACGTCGCAGATCCGCATGGCCTCGGCGATGGCGGTGGCGTCGTCGTCGGAGCGGGGCGTGCGCGCCCACGGTGAGCGGCCCATCGTGATCACCTGACGTGCGGTGAACGAGAATCCGACCGTGTTCTGCTGGGGGAGGACCGCGCGGCGCTGAGCCATCTCGAGCGCCGTCCAGTCGCCGAGGTTCCGGTCGTCGAGGTGCACGGTTCCCGAATGCACGTCCTGATCGCCCGACAGCGCCGCGAGGAGCGTCGACTTGCCCGCCCCGTTGGGGCCGACGAGAACGAGGACCTCCCCGATCCGCACGTCCACGGACACGTCCTCGAGCACGGGCCTGCCCCCGCGGGTGACGGCGATGCCGTCCGCCCGCAGCGTCACGGCCCCCGAGGAGCGCGGCGGCGGCACCGGGTCGGTCCGCCGGAACAGGCTCTGCTCGATCGCCTCGCCGATGCGGGTGCGGAGCGGGTGGAATGCCGGACTCATGCCCACCCGCCCTGGCTGGCCCGGGTGCGGCGCAGCAACCAGAAGAAGAACGGCCCGCCGACGAGGGCCGTCAGCATGCCGAGCGGGAGGTCCGCGTTCGCCACGAGCGACCGGGCGCCCAGGTCGGCGAGGAGCAGCACGAGCGAGCCGCACAGCGCGCTCGCCGGAATCAGGGCCCGGTGGCCCGGCCCGACGGCGATGCGCATCAGGTGCGGGACCACCAGTCCGACGAACAGGATGATGCCGGTGAAGGCGACGCTGGAGGAGACGAGCAGGGCGACGATCAGCACGGCGATCTGACGCAGCCGCTCGACGTCGAGGCCGAGGTGCCGGGCCGCGCTCTCGCCGAGGGACAGCAGGTCGAGTTTCCCGGCGATCATCATCGTGGCGGCGATCCCGGCGACGGTCATCGGCGCCACCACCGCGACCGCGTTCCAGGTGGCCCCGTTGAGGCTGCCCAATTGCCAGAAGACGATCTGATCGCGCGCCGCGGGGGACGCGACGAACGTGAAGAAGGCGATGAGGCCGCCGGCGAACGCGTTGACCGCCACACCGGTGAGGACGAGGGTGACCACCTCGGTGCGGCCCTCGTGCCGGGCGAGGACGTAGACGGCGACGGTGGTGATCAGTCCGGCGACGAAGGCGGCCGCGGCCACCGTCCACCCGGCCGCGAACGCGCCGCCGACCACGATGGCGGCGCTGGCGCCGACCGCGGCGCCGGCCGACACCCCGATGACACCCGGTTCGGCGAGCGGGTTGGCGAACACACCCTGCAGCAGCGCACCCGCGCATCCGAGCGCCGCCCCGACCAGGATGGCGAGGACCACCCGCGGGAACCGGACCTCCCACAGCGTCACCTCACCGCTGGGGTGCGCGGGCATCGGTCCGAGATCCAGTCCGATGCGGTGGAGGATGCTGCCGAGAACCTCTCCTGGTCCGGTCGGCACCTGTCCGATGCAGGCCGAGAACACGGCGGCGACAACGAGGGCGATCAGCAGGCCGCCGAGGACGGCACCGGTTCGAGTGCGTGAGGAAGGCTTACCCGGAGCGCGGAGGTCTTCGACGGTCATGGATTGGCGGTCGGGTAGACGGCGTCGGCCAACGCGCCGAGAACACGGCCCGTGTTGGGGCCGAAGCTGAGCAGCACCCCGTCCTGCATGTCGACGACGCGCTGATTCTTGCCCGCCGGAGTCTGCGCCACCCCGGGGATCTTCTCGAGTCCCTCGATGCCGCCGATCGATTCGAGCCCGCCCGTCATCATCAGGAGGACGTCGGGGGCGGCGGCGATCAGGGCCTCGCTGGTGATCGGCGCGAACTGCTGCGTGATGCCCGAGGCGGTGCCCGCGTCGACGGCGCCGAGTGCGTCGATCAGCGAGTCGGCGCCCGAGCCCGGGCCGCCGATCATGGTGATCGCGGTGCCGCGCAGATAGAGGAACGCGATCTTCAGCGGCTCGTCGCCCTGCGGGGCGCGACTCCGGGCGGCCGTGATCTCACTCTCGGTGCGGGCCGCGAGTTCGCGGCCCTGCTCGGGCACACCGAGCGCATTCGCCACCGCCGTGATCTGGCCGGGCACACCCTCGAGGGTCCGCGTCGGATCGAAGAAGACGACCGGAACACCGGCGGCCCGCAGCTGATCCTGCACGGCCTGCGGTCCGATGCTGGTGTCGGTGAGGATCACCGTCGGAGCCAGGTCGAGGATGGCCTCGGCGTTGAGGGACTGCCCGTCGGGGGTCACCACCGGCACGTCCTGTGCGGCCGGGAACTCGGAGGCGATGTCCCGGCCCACCACGTTGTCGCCGAGTCCGAGCGCGAAGACCGTCTCGGTGAGCGTTCCGTAGCGGTCCGCGGTCACGATCCGGCTCGCGTCCGTGATCGTCACGTCCACCCCGTCGAAACTGCGGACCGTGACGGGCAGCACCGGCGTGGCGGGGGACGCGAGAGGTTCGGGATTCAGGTCGTCGAGGACCGCCGTGCGCGCACCGCCGGTGCCGCCGGCGCTGTCACCGGCGCCGGAAGCGCACGCCGACACCCCCACCGCGGACACGAGAAGCAGGACGAGAACGGCGAACAGCAACCTGTCCGTGCGGGTCCGGAACACCGATCTCATCGTGCGAGGTACCGGTCGATGTCCGCTTCGAGGGCGGCGAACAGGTCGCCGTTGAGACGGTAGGCGAAGTTGACCTCGTCGATCACCCGTTGCTGGTCCTCCGGAGTCAGGGGCGCGGCGTCGAGTTTCGCGCGGTAGGTGTCCTTGAACACCTTCGGTTTCGGGATGTCGTCGAAGATGTAGAACTGCAGGCCGTCGGTGGTGTACCCGTAGGCGCGTTCGAGCATGCGCCGGATGATCTGCCCACCGGACAGGTCTCCCATGTACCGGATGTAGTGGTGCGCAACGAAACCGGCGGGCCACTCGTACGCCACCTCGCGGAGCCGCTCCACGTAGCGGGTGGTGGCGGGCAGCGCGGACACGGTCTCGCGCCACGACGACCCGCGCAGGAACTCGAGATCCGCTTCCAACGACGGGACCCGCAGCAGTTCGTCGTGGAGAAACGGCGACGCGACGGGGTTGCCGGTGTGGGTGCGCCCGGCGTCCTCGAGTTCGCGGTAGACGAGGTACGTCTGTGCGAGCAGTTCGGCGTAGCCGTCCGAGGTGAGTTCACCGGCGAGGAGGGCTCCGACGAACCGGGACTGCTCGGTCTCCCGGTGAGCGGCGTCCGTCCCGGCCTTGATGCGCTCGGCGAAGCCGACGGTTCGGCGGTCGGCCGCGTCGGCCTCGTTCAGCGTGGTCATGGACTCTCCTGCAGATCTACGGGCGTCGGCCGGTGGGCACCAGGTTAGCCTGCCCTGCACGTGAACTGCAGGTGCACGTCTGCCGGCTCCTGCACACGCTAGGCGCTGACGTCGTCGAGCGCCGCCGCGATCGCGGCGGGCAACTCCAGTTCCTCGGCGACGAGCACACCGGTCAGCTGTGCGATGTCCCTGGCCCCGACGACCGCGCTCGCGACACCCGGACGGTCGCGCGCCCACGCGAGCGCGACGGCCAGCGGGGAGGTGCCGAGCCCGTCGGCCGCGGTCACGACCGCGTCGACCACCCGGACGGAGGAGTCGGTGAGGTAACTCTGGACGTCCTGCGCGTGCGCGTCGTCGGCACCGCGTGAATCGACGGGGATGCCGTTGCGGTATTTGCCGGTCAGGACCCCGCGGGCGAGCGGAACGGCCGCGAACACCCCGATGCCGTGATGCGCCGCGGCCGGAACGAGCTCCTCCTCGACGCCCCGGGCGAGCAGCGAGTACTCCACCTGGGTGGCGACGAGCGTGGTGCCGCGGGACGCGCCTGCCGCAGTGGCCAGTTGCCACCCGAGGTAACCCCGCGCCCCGACGTACCGGACCCGGCCGCTCGCCACCGCGAAATCGAGAGTGGCGGCGACCTCGTCGACCGGCGTGAACGGATCCCACGTGGCGACCTGCCACATGTCCAGGTAGTCGGTGCCGAGCTCGCGCAGGGTGGCGTCGAGCTGGGCGACGAGACCCCGTCGCGAGCAGTCGATCCGCGAGGGACCCGACGGGTTGATCCCGGAACTCGAGCTCAGGACGAGTTCCGTGCGCGGCACCACGTCGTCGAGCAGTTCCGCCAGGATCCGCTGCGCCACACCGTCGCCGTACGCGGGCGAGGTGTCGACGAGCGTTCCGCCCGCATCGACGAACGCCGCGATCTGCGCCGCCGCCTCGTCGCCGTCCGTGTCCCGACCCCACGTGAGCGTGCCCAGGCCGAGCCGTGACACTCGTAACCCGCTTGCTCCGACCGATCTCTGTTCCATAACCGCCTGCGTCTCGTACCGTAGCTGCAATCCCGGCGTCGCCCCCGAAGATGCTGGTGCCCCCCGGAACCGGCCACCACAGGTGCAGAGTAGTGGGGTATCGCGTGGCAGGGGTCCTGCCACGCCGGATTCTGCCGGAGGTCGCCCTCCCCGGTACCGTGGCGCCGGTGAATTACGAACGCGACATGGGAAATTGGCGTCAGAGCGGCACATTCGACCTCGGGACCGGTGAGTGATGGGCGAGGCGATGTCCTGGCTCCAGGCGATTGTCCTCGGTGCGGTCCAGGGATTGACCGAGTTCCTGCCGATCTCCTCGTCCGGCCATCTCCGGATCGTGTCGGAGATCTTCTTCGGTGACGACGCCGGTGCGTCTTTCACCGCAGTCACCCAGCTCGGCACGGAAGCCGCGGTGCTCATCTACTTCGCCCGCGACATCGGACGGATCATCGCCGGATGGTTCCGGGGACTGTTCCATCCCGAGCATCGCAGTGATCTCGACTACCGGATGGGCTGGTATGTGATCATCGGCACGATCCCGGTGGGTGTGCTCGGCTTCCTTTTCAAGGACCAGATCCGCACCGGTGCCCGCAACCTGTGGCTGATCGCCACCATGCTGATCGTGTTCGCGTTGGTCATCGCGGCGGCCGAGTACTACGGGCGGAAGGTGCGTCCCGTCGAGGACCTGCGTGCCAAGGACGGCATCATCATGGGTTCGGCCCAGGCGCTCGCCTTGATCCCGGGCGTCTCGCGCTCGGGCGGCACGATCAGCGCCGGCCTCTTCCTCGGACTCACCCGTGAAGCCGCGGCGCGCTACTCCTTCCTCCTCGCGATCCCCGCGGTTGTCGCGTCCGGGCTGTTCAGCCTGCCGGACGCGTTCGAACCGGCCGGTGAAGGTCTCAACGCGAGCGGCCCGCAGCTCCTCGTCGCGACCGCGATCGCGTTCGCCATCGGCTACGCGTCGATCGCGTGGCTGCTCCGTTTCGTCGTCGACCACTCGATGTACTGGTTCGTCGGCTACCGCATCATCCTCGGCGTGATCGTCCTGTCGCTTCTCGCGACCGGCGTCGTGTCGGCCACCTGAGATCGGGCGGCCGGGGAGTGCACGACACTAGGCTGGTCCAATGACAGTTGTGCTGCTGCGCCACGGGCGGTCGACCTCGAACACTGCACACACGCTTGCCGGCCGGTCACCGGGAGTCGAACTCGACGACCGCGGCCGCGAGCAGGCTCAGGCCGTCGTGTCCCGGCTCGCCGACGTGGCGATCGAGGAGATCGTGCATTCGCCCCTCGTGCGGTGCGAGCAGACCGTGGAACCGCTCGCCCGGGCCCGGGGCCTGACCCCCGTGGTGGAACATCGGCTGGTCGAGGTCGACTACGGCGAGTGGACGGGTCGCGAGCTGAAGGTCCTGCTCGAGGAACCGCTGTGGAAGATCGTGCAGCAGCACGCGTCCGCCGCGGTGTTCCCGGGAGGAGAAGGTCTGGCGCAGGTCCAGGCCCGGGCCGTCGCCGCGGTCCGCGAGCACGACGCCCGGCTCGCGGAACTGCACGGCCGCGACGTCGTGTGGGTGGCGTGCTCGCACGGCGACGTCATCAAGTCGGTCCTCGCGGACGCCCTCGGCGCGCACCTCGACGGATTCCAGCGGATCGTCGCCGAGCCGGCCTCGATCAGCGTCGTCCGGTACACCTCCACCCGTCCGTACGTGCTGAAGATGAACGACACCGGGGCCGATCTGTCCGGAGTGAACACGCCACCGGTGTCCGGAGACGGCGCCCGCGCCGAAGTATCCGGATCGGTGCCCGGCGGGGAGGTCCGGCTGTGAGTATTAGGCGGACCTCGCCGGTGACGATTAGGCGGACCCCGCCGGTGACGATTAGGCGGACCCCGCCGGTGACGATTAGGCGGACCCCGCCGGTCACGATTGACGGATAATGAACGCAACATGCTGCGAGGAACAGTCCGAGACGGAACAACGAGTGGGCAGCGCCGCAGTAGGGCCCGGCTCCAGCCGAAGGAGGTGCAATGTCACGCGCAATTCACGTATTCCGCACTCCTGACCGATTCATTGCCGGGACGGTGGGTGAACCCGGCGACAGGTCGTTCTATCTCCAGGCAGTACACGAGGCGCGAGTGATCAGCGTCCTGCTGGAGAAACAGCAGGTCCAGGTACTGGCCGACCGGATGGGACTCCTCCTCGAGGAAGTGCACCGCCGGTTCGGGACGGAGGTTCCCCCGCAGGGGGCCGAACTCGACGACGCGAGCCCCCTCGTCACCCCGATCGACGCCGAGTTCCGGGTCGGCACGATGGGCCTGGGCTGGGACGCGGACGCCGGAGCCGTCGTGGTGGAACTGCTCGCCGTCAGCGAAACGGAGTTCGACGAGTCCGTCGTTCTCGACGACTCCGAGGACGGACCGGACGCCGTGCGTGTGTTCCTCACCCCGTTGCAGGCGCGGGACTTCTCGTTGCGGTCCGAGCGGGTCATCGCCGCCGGGCGCGCGCCGTGCCCGCTGTGCGGTGAGCCGCTGGCCCCGGAGGGGCACATCTGCATCCGGACCAACGGGTACCGCCGTGGCCAGAGCTTCGGTCTCACCCCGGAGATGGACGAGGAGGACTGACGGTTGCCTGCCGAGGAGTCCGATCCTCTGGAGTCCGGCGAGCTGACCCTCATCGGCCAGATCACCCACGCCAGTAACGCCACCCTGGTGTGCGACGCGGTCGAGGGCGAGACCACCGTCCGGTGCGTGTACAAGCCGGTCCGCGGGGAGCGTCCGTTGTGGGACTTCCCGGACGGCACGCTCGCCGGCCGTGAATACGCGTCGTACCTCGTGTCCGAGCAGCTCGGATGGGGTGTGATTCCCCGCACTCTCCTGCGGGACGGTCCGTTCGGCCCGGGGATGGTGCAGCGGTGGGTCGACACCCCCGACCGGCACGCCGACGACCCCGGCGGTCTCGACCTCGTCGACATCTGCGCCCCCGACGCCGTCCCCGAGGGCTGGTTCGAGATCCTGCGCGCCACCGACATGGACGGCGAACCGGTCGCGCTCATCCACGCCGACGACCCGCGGCTGCAGCGGATGGCGGTCCTCGACGTGCTGATCAACAACGCCGACCGCAAGGGCGGCCACGCACTCGAGGGGCTCGACGGTTCCGTCTACGGCGTCGACCACGGCATCTGCCTGCACACGCAGAACAAACTGCGGACCGTGTTGTGGGGGTGGGCCGGGACGGAGGTGCCGGGCGCCCTCGTCGTCGACATCGCCGAATTGATCTCCGCGCTCGAGGGCGACTTCGGTGCGCGCCTGGGTGAGCACATCACGTCCAACGAGGTCGCCGCCCTGTACGAACGTGCCGTGGACCTCCTCGCGGCGCCGGTGATGCCCCGGCCGAACGGTCACCGGCCCATCCCGTGGCCCGCGTTCTGACGAACCCGATCAGCGGCCTGCGGGCGGCGGCTCCCTCCGAGGCGGAAACGCGGGTCCACTAGGCTCGCTGTCATGCAGTCTTGGTCCGAAACCGCTGTCCCGTCCGTTCCAGGCCAGGGGCCTCCGCTGCGGTTGTTCGACACCGCTGACCGGCAGGTTCGTCCCGTCACTCCCGGGCGCACGGCCACGATGTACGTGTGCGGTATCACCCCCTACGACGCCACCCACCTCGGTCACGCGGCCACATACCTGACGTTCGATCTGGTGAACCGGATCTGGCGTGACGCCGGGCACGACGTGCACTACGTCCAGAACGTCACCGACGTCGACGACCCGCTGTTCGAGCGCGCCAACCGCGACGGCGAGGACTGGGTCGTCCTCGGCATGCGCGAGACGGCGCTGTTCCGCGAAGACATGGAAGCCCTCCGGGTACTGCCCCCGCGCGACTACGTCGGCGCGGTGGAGTCGATCGGCGAAGTGATCGAGATGGTCGAGAAGTTCGTCGCGTCCGGCGCCGCCTACGTCGTCGACGACCCCGAGTTCCCCGACGTGTACTTCCGCGCCAAAGCGACGGAGCAGTTCGGCTACGAGTCCGGATACGACCGCGAGACGATGGACAAGTTCTTCGCCGAGCGCGGCGGCGACCCCGACCGCCCCGGCAAGGAAGATCCCCTCGACGCGCTGGTGTGGCGTGCGGTGCGCCCGGGCGAGCCGTCCTGGCCGTCGCCGTTCGGTCCCGGGCGTCCCGGCTGGCACATCGAGTGTTCGGCCATCGCCCTCAACCGCATCGGCTCGGGTTTCGACGTGCAGGGCGGCGGCAGCGACCTGATCTTCCCGCACCACGAGTACTCCGCGGCGCACGCCGAGTCGGCCACGGGCGACCGTCGCTTCGCCCGCCACTACGTGCACACCGGCATGATCGGTCTCGACGGCGAGAAGATGTCGAAGAGCCGCGGCAACCTCGTGTTCGTGTCGAAGCTGCGCGGCGAGGGGGTCGACCCGGCCGCCATCCGCCTCGGACTGCTGTCCGGGCACTACCGGCAGGACCGTCCGTGGACCGAGCAGGTTCTCGCCGACGCCCACACCCGGCTGAAGCTCTGGAAGGACGCCGCGGCACTCGAGTCCGCGCAGTCGGCCACCGACACGATCGCCCGGCTGCGCCAGCATCTCGCGGACGATCTCGACACCCCGAAGGCGCTCGACGCCCTCGACGGCTGGGCCCGTCGCGCCCTCGACAACGGTGGCTCGGACGCGAACGCGCCGGGCGAATTCGCTGCCGCCGTGGACGCTCTCCTCGGTGTGCGCCTCCCGCGCCCGTGAGTACTTCTTAACCGCCCGCGGTTAAGAAGTACTCACGGGTCAGGCGAACTCGAAGGCACCCTCCGCGGGCGTCGGGACGCGCCGGCGGAGGGGCGAACCGAGCGCCTGCGCCAGGTCGGTGCCGTCGTGTTCGGCGAGCAGTTCGCCATCCGACCACACGAGCAGCGTGGCGCTGACACTCTGCTCGGCCGTCGAGTGCGCCAGATCGTAGTGCGCGCACCCCGGGACGCCGCCGTACGTGATCCACAGGTCGAACCCGGTCATGAACAGGTCGAGGTCGAATTGCACGCTGAGGCCGAGCAGTTCGGCCCGGCCGTTGTCGTCGACGCCGGCGAACGCCTCGTCCAGCGCCAGCAGTCGCGGTGCATGGGGGTCGGCCGAATCGAGCATGACGTGTGCCGCGGCGAACAACGGCAGGTGCAGCGAGACGGACTGCTCGCCGCCGGAGAGTGCGCTGTGCCGGGCGACCGTCAGCCGGTCCTCGTTGCCGTTGCCGCTGATCAGGGTGAACGAGAACACCCGCCACCGCCGGTAGTCGAGGGCTGATGCCAGGATCTCCGGGTACGAACGCTCCGGGTGGGCGGCGCGGGCGGTTCTGATCTGGTGGGCGAAGTGGGCGCGCATCGTGGCGAGCTCGTCCGGCCCCAGCGCCGAGGTGTCGCGCTCGAGCAGTTTGGAGATCGCCTTCGCGCTGTCGTCGAGGTTGTCGGCGAGCACCCAGTGGACGCCGATGGTGTTGCCGGACGACATCCGCCGCTCCCGCATCTCGGTGCCCATCCGGGCGATGAGTTCGCGGGCGTCGACGGTCCGTTCGTGGATCTGCTGTGCGAGACCCGTGAGCAGCGCGTCCTCCAGGATGCGACGTTCGGATTCGGTGAGCAGCAATTCCTGATCGGAGCGAGCGGACGCGATGCGGGCGGCGAACTCGCCGATCGACGAGTATCCCTCGTCGTCCTGCACCTGCACCACGGTCACGCCGTCCGGGGCGTCCCACTGCAATCGGTAGTCCTGGCCGGCGACCGCCAACTGTGCGTCGAAGTCCTGCAGGGCGGTGGTGAGCGCGGTGCGCGTCGATTTGCGCGCCGAGTCACTGACCCGCACCGATTCGGTGGCGCCGTCCAGTGCGTGGAACAGCGCATCCACTTCGGGCGGCAGGATCGGGGTGTCGCCTTCGGCGTTCTGGATGCGGTACACCAGCTGTTCGGCACTCATCCACGCCGCCGAGCTCGCCGGCCAGGTGTGGCCGCCGTCGACGCCGAGGAGTTCGAGCAGGTCGCGCCGGGCATACGGGGCGAGGCGGGCGGCGTCGGCGTGCGTTTCCGTGAGCGCCAGCCGGAGCGTCTGGACAGCGGTGTTGTACGCGCCCTCGGCTTTACCGATCGCCTCACCCGCGTCCTTGTCCGCCTTGCGGGCGTCGCGCTGCTCCTTCTTGCACGCCTCGATCCGCGCGTGCGCCTCCTCGAGCTGCCGGTCGAGCTGCTCGGCCCCCGCTCCCAGCGTGTCGCGAAGCGTCTCGAGACGTTGGATCTGTTGCGCGAGAACCTCTTCGGCGATGGCCGCCTCTTCCGCGAACTCCTCTGCGTTGCCGCGCGCCTCGTGCAGTCGGTCCTCGGACTCGCGAGTATGCTCCACCTCCTTGGCGTGTTCGCGCCTGCACCGCTGCACCATCTCGCCCTGCTTCTCGAAGTGCCGGACGGCCGCGGCGAGCGAGTCGATCTCGCGGGCGACGTGGGGAGTCCGATGTGTGGACGCGGTGGCCCGGAGCTGCTTCTCCTTCGCGGACAGGTCGGCGATGGCCTGGTCGAGTTCGCGTCCGACCGCGGTCGCCGTGTCCGAGCGGCTGCGAAGCGCGCCTGCGGATTCGGTGACCTTCTTCAGCGCGGTGAGGATCGACCCGGTGCGGGGCAGGGCCTGCGCCGCCGCGGTCGTCCGCGTCAGCAGTGCCGCCGTCGCATCCGCCGACGCCCGGGTTTCGTCGAGGGTCGCCCGGGTTTCCTCGAGGGTGCTGTCGAGTTCGGTGATACGGGCGGCGCGCCTGCGGGCCCGTGCGGTGGTGCCGATGTACTCCGCGTCCGATTTCGTGTGGCGTCCCCGCTGGATTCCCTGCCGGTACGCACCGTCTTCGGCGACACCTACAGGTCCTTCACACAGGTCGAGGGATTCGAGGGCGATGGACTCGAGGAGCCCGCGCACGCGATCGTCGGGAACACCCGTGTCCTGCTCGACCTCGAGAACGTCCGCGAGGGTCTTGCCGGTGGGCCGATCCGCGGCCGGAAGGGCCACGAGGAACTGTTCGGATTCGACGTCGGGGAGCGCGTCGTCGACGGTCACCCAGCCGTCGAGGAGATTCGCGGCCTCCAGCGCGGCCTCGATTCCCGCCGCCGCTGCGGCGTCGACACCGTCGGTGAAGCGGACAAGGCGCCACAGCGGTGCGCCGGTCAGCCGGGAACGGGCGTCCTGCCGGGCGGCCGAGAGCGGTGGGGCGTCGTCGTGCTCGGATTCGATGGCCGCGCGGGCCGATTCGTGTTCGGCGATCGCTTCCTCGGCGGCGGCGACGTCGCGGTCGTACTGCTGACGACGCAGCCGGAGCGAGTCGACGGCGTCCGTGGTCTGTTCCGTCAGCGTTTCCGACAGGGTGGCGGCGTCGTCGTCGCCGATCCGGCCGAGGGCGGTGTCCAGGGAGTCGAACAGTGAAGCGGGCGCGTCGATCTCGGCGTAGAGGGACGACTGTTCCGTCCACCAGGACCGGAGTTCGGTGGCGCACCGGCTGCGGGCCGACTCGACCGCGGTCTCGGCCTCGAGTACGGCCACCTTCGCGGTGTCGAGTTGCTCCTGGCCACGGCGGGCCGCCTCGTCGGCGCGGGTCCGCTCGGTGGCGGCCCTCTCGACGGTGGCGAGCGCGGCCCGGACCGCGCGGATGTCGCCGTCCCGTTCCTCGGCGTGCCCGCGCAGCGCAGCGGTCAGCTGGTCGGTGCGCGCGTTCTCTGGGAGTGCGGTCCAGGTGATTCCCGCGTCCTCGGCGGCGAGGTGAAGCTCGTCCTCGGCATGGGTGAGCGCCTCGACGGCGCGGGCAACGGCGTCACCGGCCTTGTCGTGCTCCTCGGCTCGCTGTTCGAGGGTCGCCTTCGCCTTGCGTGCCTTCTCGGCCTGCAGTTCGGTCGATTTCTCGAGGGTCGCGACAGCCTGCGCGAGGTCGTCGAGCTGCGTCCGTCCCTCGTACGCCGTCGATCGCTTCAGTGCGTCGAGGGTGGCATTGGCCTGGTCGAGTGCGCGTTCGGCGGCGGTGAAGCGTTCCTCGGCGGCCGCTCGGCTCTCCTGGCTGCGGGCCCGGTCGGCCGCCGCGTCGTGGAGGGCGGCGATGCCGGACCGGACGGTCTCGAGACGGGTCGCGAGGTGATCGACGTCCGTACGCGCCTGCTGGCGAAGGTATTTCGCGTACACGCCGACGAAGCTCTGCGCTGCCTGGTCGGCCGCGGCCAGCCCCTCGAGCGCGCGGCCGACCTCCTCCATGTCGCTGAACGAGCGGGCGGCCTCGAGGACCAGTTGCTCGTCGAGCGGTCGCAGACCGTCGGTGAGTGCCTGCGACAGTCCCTTGGGGTCGAGGTTCTTCGCGAGCTGGGGCCGCCGGAGCGTGAGGATGAGGTTGATCAGCTGGTCGTAGCGTTGGACGCCGAGCCCGAACATCCGGGCGTCGATGGCGGCGCGGTAGTCGAGCGGCCGGTCGGTGATGGAGTCGGTGCCGATCTGTTCGCCCAGTTGCTTCTTCGTGAGCGGACGGTCGTCGCTGCCGAGTAGGGAGAAGTCGACGCCGACGCGACCGTCGGCCACGAAGTACCAGCGGGTGACCTTGTCGTTGGTGCGGGTGGCGCGCATGCCGATGCCCACGGTGACGGCCTCGGGGTCGTCCTTCGCGCCGCGGCAGAATTCCATCCAGACGTACGAGTACGCGCTCTCCTGTCCGCGGTACAGGAGGTTCGACTTCATGGTGCGTTCCTCGCCGGCGAACG
Source organism: Rhodococcus sp. A14 (assembly GCF_011603105.1). NCBI lineage: Bacteria > Bacillati > Actinomycetota > Actinomycetes > Mycobacteriales > Nocardiaceae > Rhodococcus > Rhodococcus sp. A14. The sequence goes on from NZ_JAAOQS010000113.1 coordinate 21,026, forward strand.
GATTGAGCCGCCGGGGTTCGATCCTGCCGTCGAAGACGAACGGGAACAGCACTTCGAGGGCCTTCGTCTTGCCGGATCCGTTGGGACCGCGGAGAACGAGGCGACCGTCGGCGAAGGAGAACTCCTGATCGCGGTAGTCCCAGAGGTTGATGATCCCGGCGCGGGTGGGCCGGAAACGCGCACTCGTCATGCTGTGACTTCCTCGCTGTCGTTCGCTGAGCTCTGGAACAGGTCGATCTCGGGTGTGCGGTCGCGGATCGTGACCACCACACCCCGGTAGCGGGCGAGTGCCGGGAGTGCGAGCACACCACCCGGGACCGCCGCGGTGAGGCGCAGCCGCTCGAGCAGCGCCAGCGCCGCGCGTCCCAGACCGTCGGGGTCCGCCTGCCACCCGGCGGCGAACGTGCGCCCGAACCGTTCGGTCAGTGTGCGGACGGTGCCGGCGATCCATTCGTCCTCGACGACCGGGAACAGCCGGTCCGCGGGGGCGGGGTCGGCGGGTTCGAATCCGTCGTGGCCGGCGAGGCTGTCGAAGATCCCGGACTGCGGAATGGCGCTGTCGACCTGTTCGATCAGGTCGTCGCACCGGCCCCGCGGCAGCGGCATCCGGGCGGTCTCCGGGGCATCGGGATCCAGTACGCGATCGGCGATCTCCCCGGCGAGCAGGAGTGCGACCTGCGCGACCGTTCCAGTCCCGGGGAACCGGACGTCGGAGAGACGCCCGGAGGAGTCGATCATCGCGACGCCCTCCTCACGCCGTTCCGCGACCAGTCCGGTGAGCAACTCGACATCGGCTGCGGTGCGGGGGAGCGCGAGTTGCACCAGTTCGTCATCGTCCAGGTCGGCGGCGTAGACCACGGGCCGTTCGACGAGGGCACGCCGCACCCGCCGCGCCGTCTCCTTCACGTCCACCGGCCTGGCCGTCCCGAACTCCGAGGTGTCGTCCTCGGTCACCGAGTCCGCACCGGCAAGCAGTCCGCGGATGGACCGGAGGTGCTGCAGTGCGCGCGGCGGCCGGAACAGGGCGATGACGACGGACCTGTCGATGTCGTACAGCGCCTCTCCTGCATCGGGATTGGCGGCCCAGCCTCCCGCGTCACCGTCGGCGAGTGCGATCGCGCCGCGGGCGGCGAGCCAGCCGACGGCGTCGACGAACGCGTCCCGGTCGGACGCGCGTTCCGTGGACAGATCCACACCGTCGACCTGTGCGGCGTCGGCGGCTACGTGATCGGCGAGTTCGGACAGGGTGATCTGGTTTCCGGCGCGGCCCAGCGCGGCCAGCGCCAACGCGAGGTAGGCGTAGCGGTACCGGTCGAACGTGCGGTCGGTGGCCGTCTTGGCCGGCGTCCCGGCGTCGAGTCGGTCGCTCACCGTGAACAGCCGGGCGGTCGTCTCGGTGACTTCGAGTCGGTACCCGAAGAGTGTCATCAGATCGTCGCGTAGTTCGGTCGCCCACCGGCGGAGCAGGGGAAGAGCGATGCGATCCGGATAGGTCTGTGTCACCAGGTGATTCGACAGGATGACACGGGCGGCGCGCTGATACGAATCGAGGGCGAGCGGCGAGATCTCCCGCGCCTTCACCGAACGCTCACCTGAAGTCCGTCGAGGTGCAGACGTCCTCGGGCGGTGCGCACCACCGTCGATTCGCTGTGCGGGCTGAGGGTCAGCTTCACGCCGTTCTCCGATCCTGTGCTGCTTTTCACTCGGCCGCTGACCGGTACCCGCGCCGTCAGCGCGGCGTTGAGCAGACTCAGCAGCACGTCGGTTTCGGCCTCGTCGAGTTCCCGCTCGTAGACTCCGCCCCGGGCCAGCGACTGGGCGGCGGCGGCGCGAAGTCGTTGCGCGGTCAGCTGTTCCTCCCGCAGGCGGCGCACGCTGCCCTCGTTGCGCTGCACCCGCGCGGGCAGACCGGGCGACGGGGGACGTCCGGTCTCGGCCAGCGTGCGGGAGATCTCCACGGGCTGGGCCTCCCACCACGACCGCGTGTCGGGAATGATGTCGGCATCCGGATGCACCATCGACAGATGGCGCGGACGCCCGAGGTCGAACACGGCTCGGAACAGCGCATGCGCGGCGTCCTCGGTCGGAGTGGCGGCGAACCAGCCTGCGAGGTGACGCAATTGGCTCTCCCTGCTGACACCACCCTTGCGGGTTTCGGTGACGCGGCGCAGCAGCGACAGGACGGCGGCGATGGCGCTCATCGTGCCCTCGCGCAGGCGTTCCGACTCGCTGAGACCGGCCTCGCTCCCGACGAACCAATGCGTCAGGCCCGCCCACCGCGCGCGCCAATCGGCTTTGCGCTCGTCGATGCCGAGGAACACCCGCTCGTCGCTGGCGGCGGCTCGCGCCACCATCGTCTCGACGCCGGTGTCTTCCACGAGCGCGATCGCCGCCGCGAGTTTCGGTGCATAGCGCGAGAGGTCGGAGCTGAACTCGCGCATGTGCGTGAGGAGAGCGTCCTTGTGGGACATGAACGTCTCCGGCGTGATCTCCGTGGTGCGGACGAGGTCGCCCAGGGTCAGGTAGAACTGCGCGGCGCGCCCGGCCATGTCCGACAGCGTCGCATCAAGGCGGTTGAGTTTCCGGTACACCAGGTCGTTGTCGGCCGCGCGGTTCGCCGCGGCCAGGTCGTTCATGTCGGCGAGGAGGTCGGGCAGCGCCAGCCGGGACAGCGACGCGTCGTCGAGCCGGGCTGCCAGAGCGTCCTCGACGGCTCGGAACACCTGGTAGCCGGCCTGGCTGAACTGATAGACGAAGTGCCGGTTCCGGTATTCGGCCAGCGTCGCGGCGCGTGTTCCGTCGTAGCTGCGTTCGAGCACTTCCCAGACGTGAAGTTGCTCGAGCAGTGGAGTGACGTCTCCGGCGCCGAGTTGTCCGGCCGGATCGTCGCCGGCGAGGCCGTCCAGAATGCGGGCGACGTCGGCGGCGTGCAGCAGGACGACGTAGTTGGCGCGGGCGTGGTCGAAGGCCCGCAGCACCCACAGGTACTCCGCGCGCTTCTCCGCCGTGGTGAAGGCGAACAGTTTCAACCGGTCGTCCCGGAGAGGGGAAGGAACCGCCGGGCGCGCTGCACGCAGCCCCGAGGGGGACCGACCTGGAACGCTGCCTGATTCACTCACCGTGACAGGTTATGCGGTCGCGCAGCCGTCGAGCGAACGCCGTGCCGACCTGCGTCATCAACCTCATGTTCTGAATCAGCCCCTGACGGAACACCGTTAATTCACGAATTAGCGGTACCCGGCTCAGCACGAACCACCCTCTGTCACCAATGTTTCATCGTCACGATCCGCCCCGCCTCACCCCACTGCTGCACCGATGTAGGGAGGGAGGCAGGCATTCAGAGGACGAACAGCACGAAGACGATCGCCACCAGCACGAGAGCCAGCCCGACCACCGCGGCGACGAGCCAGGACGCCCGGGACGTCGAGTCGGCGGTGGATTCGTCCCCGGCCTGCGCGACGGCGCGAGGTTCCGGCGGTGTCGCCACGGCCGTTCCGCCCGACACCCGGGCGGGGGACGCGCCGACCGCTGCGGCCGACGCCGGGTTGTGCGTGCGCGTCGCCGGCCGGCTCGGGGTTGTCGAGGTCGAGGGCACCGGCTCGCCGACGACGGCGTCGATCACCTCGGTGACGTCGTACGACGGCGGCAGGCCGATCGGGGTGACCTTGTGGGTGGTCGGGTTGAACCCGGCGGCGCGGATGGCGGCACCGAGCGCTGCGGTCTGCTCGGGGCCGGGGCCGACGACACACCGCACACCGAACTTCTCACCGACCGTGGTCGCGAACCCGTGAATGGTCGCGGAGTCCCGCGCGATCAGCCCGTCGCCCGTCACGACCACGGCATCGAGGTTGCTGGGCAGCCAGCCGAACGCACCGAGCGCGGTGGCGATCTGGGCCGTGGGGGAGCCCCCCGAGGAGAAGCGGAACGCCTTGCCTGCCTCGACACCCGAGCGGATCAGCGCGACAGTCGCGCCGGTGTCGTCGACGTGATAGATGCCGACCAATTGCCCGGGACGCTCCGCGATCTCGGATTCGAACCAGGCCGCGGCCGCTTCGGCGTCCGAGACGAGGGACAGGTAGGACATGTCGGCGTAGTCCAGCGCGTCGCGCAGCGCCGCGACGGCGGCCGAGTCCCAGCGGGTGGGGTAGGTGGCCATGATGTCGGGGGCGCCGCCGGTCCGGCCGCCGTGGTCGGGGAGAGGTTCGCACTCCCGGAGCAGGCATCGCATCGCGCCGGCGACCAGGTCTTCGGCGCGGTACCGCGATCCGTCGCCTACCGCGACACCGGCCGGGTCGCCGACGCGGGGAAGGAACCCCGACACGGTGTGGGTTTCGCCGATCGTGTGCGGCGCCGATCCGCCGAGAATTGCGGTGCCGTCCGGGCACATGTGCAGGACGGTGTCCCGGACGATGACGACCGGATCCGGGGATCCTGGATCGTTCGACGCCACCACGGCGGTGGACACGACACTGCCGATCCTGAGCCCGACTCCCATGGACATGCAAGTACCTCTATTCGTTTCACGAACGGATTGCGACTTCCGTCAGGCCCGTTCCGATTCGCTCGGTGAGGCCACAAGATGTACATCCTGCTACCCGAACGCGCTTGTGCGCGCCATCACGCGCGGCGTGGCGTGGTCGTGTTGCGCACACTCGGGTCGTTTTCGCTCCCGGCGTGCGATCCGTCAGGTAATCGTCGGTGCGCCGAGGGCCGTTCTCCATTCGGTCACGTTCTCGGTCATCCAGTCGAGGAGGTGCTCCGCCTCCTGCGGATGGCGACCGGTGCCGGCGAGAAGATCCGCGAAGGCCTGCGCGGGGGCGACCAGACGGACGTTGTCGCGGAAGAGGGTGCGCTCGAAGACCGCAGCCGATCGGGGAGTCGCGACGAGGACGTTGGCGCCCTGATCGACGGGGCGTAGCTCGAGTGCGCCGGCCAGCGCCTCGCCGTGGTCGGCGTAGATCTGGATCTGATGCGCCGGCGCGTATTCGACGAATGCCGCGGCGGCGAGTGACCCGGTCACCGCGTAGAGGTGGCCGGAGACCTTCGCGAGTTTCGCGACGAACGACTGCACCCCCTCGGGTGCGAAGTAGCCGACGGTGGGGCAGTCCTTGAAACTGGAGTCGCTGCTCCAGGCGCGCAGCATCGGCTGCCACCGGACGCTGGTGATGGGACCGCGGGGGAGTCGTTCGAGCAGATCGCGTTCTTCGAGGGTTTCGACCACCCGATAGGTCGCGCCGGTGGACGCGCCGGACAGCCGGACGAGTTGGGGGACCGTCAGCTGACCCGAATGATCGGCGAGGGCACGCACGACCCGGGCGGCAGGATCGCCGGTCAGCTGTGCGGCCGGACGGCCCGGGCCGCGCCATGGGTCGGCGTCCGCGCCCCGGTCGCGCACCCAGATCGCGGGCCGGTCCGCGGCAAGGGAGGTGTTGCCCGTCGCATCGGCGTAGGAGAGACCCCTGGCGTCGAGTTGGCGACGAACCGGCTCGGAAAGGTAACGGGCACAGACGAATCCGCGATCGGATCCGGACAGTCCGTCGGCGAACCGGGCGGCGTCGCCCGCGAGCACTCCTCGGGCGGGGATGACGGAGAAGGACGCGACCTCGCCGTTGGGCGCGCCGACCAGCAGCCGTTCCGGCGCGTCGGCGAGGGAGCGGGACTTTCCGGACGTCAAGGTCCAGCCGTGGGGGAGTGCGGCCTGGAGGGTGGCGATCGCCCGGCGGTAGAGATCGATATCGCGTTCAGGCTTGGGAAACGGCACCTTCGGCTCGCTACCTGCGAATTCGGCGTTTTCCTGATTCGGCACATCGCCAGTCTACTGAATCGGTCCGAGACGGAACCGGAAAATAGACCGAACAATCGTGGTCCGCTCCCAGCGCCACCGAGTAGTCGGATGCCACCACAACTCGCCACCTCCGCGTGAACGGTTCCCCGAGGCCGGGGCGGCGTGGGGGAGTTTCACTC
>NZ_JAAOQS010000114.1:0-26439 GCF_011603105.1 Rhodococcus sp. A14
GCCGTGCGCTGCACGGCTCCCCGCTTCTGTGTGTGTGTTACTCCGCCAGTGTCGCGACGGCCTGCGCCCAGAGGAAGTACTTGTTGGTGCCGAGGTTCTTCACGGTCTTGATGTCGAATGCGGCCGCGAGGTGTTCGGCGTCGGAATCGCTCACGCCCTGCAGGGCGGCGACGACAGTTCGCCGAGTGTTACGGCCTGGGTCCGACTCCCTAGACTGGTCGGCACATCGTCGATCAAAGGGGAGCTTTCTTCGTGAGTATCGTTTCGGCCCGCGCAGCGGTCCACCGTCCGTTGTGTGGGTCGCCGACGTGCGCATAGTCTTCGCCGGAACCCCCGAGCCCGCCGTTCCCTCGCTCGAACGCTTGATCCGTTCGCCGCGCCACGACGTCGTGGCGGTGATCACCCGCCCGGACGCAGTCGCAGGCCGCGGACGGAAGGTGGTCCGTTCACCGATCGGTGAACTCGCCGACTCGAACGGCATCGAGGTGCTGACTCCCGAGCGGCCCTCGGAACCGGAATTCCTCGCACGTCTCGCCGACCTCGCCCCCGACTGCGCGCCCGTCGTCGCCTACGGGGCGCTGCTGCCGCAGAAGGTCCTCGACATCCCGGCGCACGGCTGGGTGAACCTGCACTTCTCGCTGTTGCCGGCGTGGCGCGGGGCCGCTCCGGTGCAGGCCGCGATCGGTGCGGGTGACGACATGACCGGTGCGAGCGCGTTCCGGCTCGAGGCGGGGATGGACACCGGGCCGGTCTACGGGGTGGTCACCGAGGGGATCCGCGACACCGACACCGCCGGGGATCTCCTGGGGCGCCTCGCCGACAGCGGTGCGGTCCTCCTGGAGTCGGTTCTCGACGGGATCGAGGACGGCGCGATCAGCGCGGTCCCGCAGTCGGCCGACGGGGTGTCGCACGCGCCCAAGGTGACCGTCGAGGCGGCCCGGATCCGTTGGGACAGAACAGCTGCCGTGGTGGACCGGCACGTCCGGTCGGTGACGCCCGCGCCCGGCGCCTGGACCACGATCGGCGATCTGCGCGTCAAGGTCGGCCCCGTCACTCCGACGGAGGAGCGACTGGAGCCGGGGGAGATCTCCGTGACCAGGTCCGGATTCCTGATCGGCACGTCCACGGTGGCGGTGCGGCTCGACCGCATCCAGCCGCAGGGCAAGAAACAGATGGCCGCCCTGGACTGGGCGCGAGGCGCACGACTCGACGCGGAGGTACGGGCACAGTGAGCGAATCGAGAAGGCCCGCACGTCGCGGCCAGTCCGGCTCGGGGGCCCGCAACAACCGTCCCCGCCAGGCGCGCCGCCCCGACGCATCGCAGTCCGGTCTCGATCAGCCGAGGCTGGCCGCGAGGGACGTGCTGCGTGCCGTCCGGGAGCGCGACGCCTACGCCAACCTGGTGCTACCCGGACTGCTGCGTGAGCGGCGCCTGGACGGACGTGACGCCGCCCTCGCCACGGAACTGGCGTACGGCGCCGCCCGCGCCCGTGGGCTCCTCGACGCCGTGATCGCCGACTGCGCCGGCAGGCCGATCGCCGAGATCGACGGACCGCTCCTCGACGTCCTCCAGCTGGGCGCCTACCAGCTACTCCGTACCCGCGTCGCCCCGCACGCCGCCGTCGCCACCTCCGTCGATCTCGTGCGCGCGGAGGCCGGTCCGGGGAAGGCGGGCTTCGTCAACGCCGTGCTACGCCGGGTGTCGGAGCGGTCCGAGACGGAATGGGTGGAGCGCCTCGCCCCGGCCGATCCGGTGGGGCGGCTGGCGTTCGCGCACGCGCATCCCGCGTGGATCGCCCAGGTGTTCGCCGACGCGCTCGGTGCCGACGCCGGGGAACTCGAGGATGTCCTCATGGCCGACGACGCCCGGCCGGCGGTGCATCTCGTCGCCCGCCCCGGGGAGATCTCGGCGGAGGAACTCGCGCTCGCCACCGGCGGCGAGGTGGGGCGGTACTCGCCGTACGCGGTCTATCTGGACGGCGGCGACCCGGGGCTGCTCGACGCCGTCCGCGAGGGGCTCGCCGGAGTACAGGACGAGGGCAGTCAGCTCGTCGCCCGGGCGCTGTCGCTGGCACCGCTGGACGGCCCGGACGCGGGCCGGTGGCTCGACCTCTGCGCGGGCCCGGGCGGCAAGGCTGCCCTGCTCGGCGCCCTCGCCGGAATCGAGGGCGGACGCCTCGACGCCGTGGAGCCGGTGGCGCACCGTGCGGACCTGATCCGCAAGACGACGAAGGAACTGCCGGTCGACGTGCACGTCGCCGACGGGCGGGATCCCGGGTTGGAGGGCGGGTACGACCGGATCCTGGTCGACGCGCCGTGCACCGGACTGGGTGCGCTGCGCCGACGTCCGGAGGCCCGGTGGCGCCGCCAGCCGTCGGATGTGGCGGGTCTGGCGAAGCTGCAGCGGGAACTCCTGGCGTCGGCCGCTCGGCTGGTTCGTCCGGGTGGCGTGATCCTCTACGCGACGTGTTCACCACATCTGTCCGAGACGGTGGCCGTGGTCGCGGACGCGGTGCGCCGCTACGGGCTCACGGCGCTGGACACGCGTGAACTCGTACCCGGTGTGCCGGAGCTGGGTGACGGTCCGGGCGTCCAGCTCTGGCCGCACCGGCACGGCACGGACGCGATGTTCATGGCCGCGTTGCGCAAGCCGTAGGGCGGCCGCTCCCCGCTACCTGGACATCTGCCCGACTTTCGGTAGAACCTGTTTCACTTTTGCGTGAAACGTGTTCTAATTCTTCTCGCGACAGAGACGTACGTCACGAAGCGAGTGGAGGACTTCAGATGAATCGGGTAGCGGGGAAGGTCGTTCTGATCACGGGAGCGGCGCGGGGTCAGGGTCGTAGTCATGCAGTGCATCTCGCCGACGAGGGCGCCGACATCATCGCCTTCGACCTCTGCGAGGACATCGCATCGAACGAGTACCCGCTGGCGACCGAGGCCGACCTCGAGGAGACGGGACGGCTCGTCGAGAAGGCGGGGCGCCGGGTCGTCACCGCCAAGGTGGACGTGCGTGACCGCGCGGCACTGCAACGCGAACTCGACGCCGCGGTCGCGACGCTGGGACGGCTGGACGGCGTGGTCGCCAATGCGGGGATCGCGCCCCTCGGGAACGACGTGCCCGTCGAGGGATTCGTCGATGCGTTCGACGTCGACTTCGTCGGAGTGATCAACACGATTCACTCGGCCCTTCCGCACCTGGACGCCGGTGCGTCGATCATCGCGACGGGATCGGTGGCCGGGCTGGTCCCGCAGACGGGCCTGAACGGTCAACAGGCCCTGCAGGGGCCGGGCGGTGACGGCTACGGGCTCGCGAAGAAGATGCTGTGGACGTACACCAACTCGCTCGCGCTCACCCTGGGCCCGAAGTCCATCCGCGTCAACGCGATCCACCCCACCAACTGCAACACGGACATGCTGCAGAGCCCTCCGATGTTCCGCACGTTCCGCCCCGACCTCGAGAACCCGACCGCCGAGGACGCGAAAGTCACGTTCCCGTTCATGCAGGCGATGCCAACCCCGTGGGTCGAGCCCGAGGACATCTCGCACGCGGTGGTGTTCCTCTCGTCCGACGAGTCCCGGTTCGTCACCGGTCAGCAGCTCCGCGTCGATGCGGGGGCGGGCCTCAAGCTCGGCGTCTGACGCCGATCCGATGAGGGTCCGGGCCGGTGTGCGGGCGCCGCCCGGGCCCTCGCCTTTCTCGTCAGGTCTGGTCGAACCGCTTGCGCAGCTTCGCCGGTGCCTTGATCCGCCAGGCGTCCTGCAGCAGCTCGGTCAGCTGCGCGACGTCGACACTCTCGAGGTCGACGAGGATCGAACCGTGACCGTCGTAGTGCGGAGTGGTGTAGAACGGCGCGCCCTGGGCCAGTAGCGCCGCCTTCTCGTCGAGGTCGCACATCACCACCAGGCCCCCGTCCGACTCGGCCCGCAACCGGGCGAGCAACGTGCCCGCCACCTTCAGCGCCGGAGTGCGGTACGACGTGCTCTCCTGCACCTCCGGCAGGGACGCACCGATCGCCACGACGTCCGTCCAGGTCGGCATGAGCTCAGTATGGACCGCGGGATCCGGCTCCGGCACGCGTACGACTAAACTGCGGCGCGTGGCAACCCCGATGATCGCACCGTCCATTCTGTCTGCCGATTTCGCGCGTCTCGCCGAGGAGGCGGACGCGGTCGCCGGTGCCGACTGGCTGCACGTCGACGTGATGGACGCACATTTCGTGCCCAACCTGACGCTCGGCCTGCCTGTCGTGCAGAGCCTGCTCGCGGCGACGGACATCCCGCTCGACTGCCATCTCATGATCGACGACCCCGGCCGCTGGGCGCCGCCCTACGCGGAGGCGGGCGCGCACAACGTCACGTTCCACGCGGAGGCGACCGACGACCCGCGGTCCGTGGCCCGGGACATCCGCGCCGCCGGCGCCAAGGCCGGTCTCAGCGTCAAGCCCGGCACGCCGATCGAGCCGTACCTCGAGATCCTGAAGGACTTCGACACGCTTCTCGTCATGAGCGTCGAGCCCGGCTTCGGCGGTCAGTCGTTCATCCCCGAGGTGCTGTCGAAGGCGAAGGCCGTCCGCAGGCTCGTCGACTCGGGTGAGCTGAGGCTGGTCGTGGAGATCGACGGCGGCATCAACGCCGACACCGTCGAGGCCGCTGCCGAGGCGGGCGTCGACTGCTTCGTCGCCGGGTCCGCCGTCTACGGCACGAGCGATCCCGCGGAGGCCGTGCGTGCCCTGCGCGCCAGCGCGGCCAAGGCGTCACCGCACCTGAGTCTGTCGCGGTAACGGCGCTCCGGCACATCGTGAACTCTCACGTGCGGCACGAGAATTCGGCTGCGGATCTCGACGCCGCGATGCAGATCGCCATCGGTGCCGCGGAGTCGGCGCGCGGATTCACCAGCCCCAATCCGGCGGTCGGCGCGGTGGTCCTCGACTCCGCGGGGCGCATCGCCGGTGTCGGGATGACGCAGCCTCCCGGCGGTCCGCACGCGGAGGTCGTCGCACTGCGGGAGGCGGGTGACGCCGCCCGCGGCGGCACCGCCGTCGTCACGCTGGAACCGTGCAACCACCACGGCCGGACCGGGCCGTGTTCGCAAGCGCTCCTCGATGCCGGTGTGATCGCGGTGCACTATGCGGTGGGCGATCCGAACCCCGAGGCCGCGGGCGGCGCGGAAACCCTCGTCTCGGCGGGGGTCGAGGTCACGTCCGGGCTGCGGGCCCAGGACGTCGAACGCGGGCCGCTCCGGGCCTGGCTGCACCGGCAGCGCACCGGACGGCCACACGTCACCTGGAAGTACGCGGCCACCCTGGACGGGCGCAGCGCCGCCGCCGACGGCACCAGCCAGTGGATCACCGGACCCGAGGCCAGGGAACGCGTCCACGCCGACCGGGCGAAACTCGACGCGATCGTGGTCGGCACCGGGACGGTGCTGGCCGACAACCCCCGGCTGACCGCCCGGATGCCCGACGGATCGCTCGCCGCTCACCAGCCGGTGCGCGTCGTCGTCGGACTCGGCGACATCCCGGCGGACGCGCGGGTCCTCGACGACTCCGCGCCCACCCTGCTGCTGCGCACGCGCGACCTGGACGAGGTCCTCGCCGCACTCGCCGAGTACACCGATGTGTTGCTCGAGGGCGGGCCCCGGCTGGCGGGCGCGTTTCTCGCCGCTGGCCGGGTCGACCGCATCCAGGCGTACCTCGCCCCGCTGGTCCTCGGCGCCGGCACGCCCGCGGTCGCGGAGGCGGGTGTGTACACGATCGACGGCGCGCTGCGGTTCCGTCACGAGTCGGTCGAAACAATCGGCCCCGATTTGTTGTTGAGTCTGGTTCCAGCAGTGTCCGAAAACCCTGACAGCCCCCAAACGTAGGAGAAGCCACAGTGTTCACCGGGATCGTCGAAGAGTTGGGTGAGGTCGTCGCCAAGGAGGAACTGGCCGACGCCGCACGGTTCACCGTGCGTGGTCCGGTCGTGACTTCCGACGCGTCACACGGTGATTCGATCGCGGTGAACGGGGTGTGCCTGACCGTCGTCGAGGTGCTGGCCGACGGCTCCTTCACCGCCGACGTCATGCAGGAGACGCTGAACCGGTCGAGCTTGCAGAAGATCGACGTGGGCAGCCGCGTCAACCTCGAGCGGGCCGCTGCCCTGAACAGCCGCCTCGGCGGCCACCTCGTCCAGGGCCACGTGGACGGCACCGGGCACATCATCAGCCGCAGCCCGTCCGAGAACTGGGAGGTCGTCCGCATCGCGTTGCCCGACGCCATCTCCCGGTACGTCGTGGAGAAGGGCTCGATCACGGTCGACGGTGTGTCGCTGACGGTCTCGGCGCTCGGCGGCGAACGCGGCGAGGAATATTTCGAGATCTCGCTCATCCCGACCACGCTGCAACTGACCACCCTCGGGGCGGCGTCCGTCGGGACGCCCGTCAACCTCGAGGTCGACGTGATCGCGAAGTATGTGGAGCGGCTGCAAGCGGCCGGCCGCTGAGTCGTACTGTTGAGGAGCATCCACGGATGCATCCGTTTGTATTCGAAGATGCCTAAGTCAAGACTTTGGAGACCGAGCACGTGACCAGGTTCGACAGTATCGAGCGCGCCGTTGCGGACATCGCCGCAGGCAAGGCAGTCGTCGTCGTCGACGACGAAGACCGCGAGAACGAGGGAGACCTCATCTTCGCCGCGGAGAAAGCCACCCCCGAGTTGGTTGCCTTCATGGTTCGATACACGTCCGGCTATCTCTGTGTGCCGCTCGACGGCGCCGACTGCGACCGCCTCGGCCTGCCCCCGATGTACGCCACCAACCAGGACAAGCACGGCACCGCGTACACCGTGACCGTCGACGCCCGGGAGGGCATCGGCACCGGCATCTCCGCGTCCGACCGCGCCGCCACCATGCGGTTGCTGGCCGACCCGTCCAGCGGCGCCCAGGACTTCACCCGGCCCGGCCACGTCGTGCCGCTGCGCGCCAAGGAGGGTGGCGTGCTGCGCCGTCCCGGTCACACCGAGGCAGCCGTCGACCTGGCCCGGATGGCGGACCTGCGGCCGGCGGGTGTGATCTGCGAGATCGTCAGTCAGAAGGACGAGGGCCACATGGCCCAGACCGACGAGCTGCGGGTCTTCGCCGACGACCACAACCTCGCGCTGATCTCGATCGCCGACCTCATCGCGTGGCGCCGCAAGCACGAGAAGCACGTGGAGCGGGTCGCGTCCGCGCGGATCCCGACCCGGCACGGCGAGTTCACGGCCGTCGGTTACCGGAGCATCTACGACGACGTCGAGCACGTCGCCCTGGTTCGCGGCGACCTGCCCGGCCCGGACGGCGACGGCAGCGACGTGCTCGTGCGCGTGCACTCCGAATGCCTCACCGGCGACGTGTTCGGTTCGCTGCGCTGCGATTGCGGGCCGCAGCTCGACGCCGCCCTGGACATGGTCGCGCAGGAGGGTCGCGGGGTGGTCCTGTACATGCGCGGACACGAGGGCCGGGGCATCGGCCTCATGCACAAGCTGCAGGCCTACCAGCTGCAGGATGCGGGTTCGGACACCGTCGACGCGAACCTCGAGCTCGGCCTGCCCGCCGACGCCCGCGACTACGGCATCGGCGCGCAGATCCTGGTGGATCTGGGTATTTCCTCGATGCGGCTGCTGACCAACAACCCGGCCAAGCGGGTCGGGCTCGACGGTTACGGACTGCAGATCACCGAGCGGGTGTCGATGCCGTTGCGGGCGAACGCCGAGAACCTGACGTACCTGCGCACGAAGCGCGACCGCATGGGCCACGACCTGATCGGGCTCGACGACTTCGAAGCGGGAGAAATGCTGTGAGTGGTGAGGGACTGCCGGAGCTGCAACTCGGTGAGGCGGGCGACCTCCGGCTCGCCATCGTCGCCGGCAGCTGGCACGCCGAGATCTCCGAGGCGCTGATCGCCGGCGCGCAGCGGGTGGCGGCCGGGGCGAACGTGAAGAACGTCACACTGGTCCGGGTCGCCGGTGCCATCGAGCTTCCGGTGGTGGCGCAGGCCCTGGCCCGCACGCACGACGCCGTCGTCGCGCTCGGTGTCGTGATCCGCGGCGGGACGCCGCACTTCGAATACGTCTGCGACGCCGTGACGGCCGGTCTGACCCGGGTCTCGCTGGACGAGAGCACCCCGGTCGGGAACGGTGTGCTCACCACGGACACCGAGCAGCAGGCCGTCGACCGCAGTGGCCTGCCCGGCTCCGTCGAGGACAAGGGCGGTCAGGCCTGCGCGGCCGCGCTCGACACCGCTGTCACGTTGGCGCGACTGCGCCGCGCCGAGGAGTCCTTCGTATGATCCGGATCCATTCATGACCACTCCCGAATCCGAGTGGACACTCGTCGCGACGCCACGCAAGTCGCGTCGGTACGCGATCGGTGTGGCGATCCTTCTCGTCGTCGTGCATGTGACGTTCGCAATCCTGCTGCGCGGCGATTCGACGGGCGTGTACTTCCGGCTCGCCGACCAGCTGGCGTTCGCGGGCATCGGCTGCCTCCTCGCGGCAGCGGTCCTGCTGCTGACCCGGCCCAGGTTGCGGGTCGGGCCCCGCGGCATCGCCGTCCGCAACGTCCTCGGGGAGCGCATCGTCGACTGGGACCTGTACGAGGGGCTGTCCTTCCCGGACGGCGCGGCGTGGGCCCGGATCGAGCTGCCCGACGACGAATACCTGGCCGTGATGGCCATCCAGTCCAACGATCGCGAATACGCCGTGGACGCTGTTGACCGCTTCCGCGCACTCGCGTCGGAGTACGCACCGTCCTGAACCCGGGGTCGCCCCTCCGCGACGTCGCGGATGCGGGGTTGGTCGGTGGCGCCGACTAACGTGGAGGGGTGCCCGATCCTTCGACATATCGCCCCGCGACCGGAACGATTCCGGTCGACCCGGGGGTGTACAAGTTCCGCGAGCCGCACGGCCGGGTCATCTATGTCGGGAAGGCGAAGAGTCTTCGATCACGGCTGAATTCCTATTTCGCCGACGTCTCGACGCTGCACCCGCGCACCCGCCAGATGGTGACCACGGCCGGCAGCGTCGAGTGGACCGTCGTGAGCACCGAGGTCGAGGCCCTCCAGCTCGAGTACAACTGGATCAAGGAATTCGATCCCCGGTTCAACGTCCGCTACCGCGACGACAAGACGTACCCGGTTCTCGCGGTCACCCTGAACGAGGAATACCCCCGGCTGTTCGTCTACCGCGGTCCCCGGCGCAAGGGTGTCCGCTACTTCGGGCCCTACTCGCACGCGTGGGCCATCCGCGAAACCCTCGACCTGCTGCTGCGGGTGTTCCCTGCCCGCACCTGCTCGGCCGGGGTGTTCAAGCGTCACAACCAGATCGGCCGGCCCTGCCTGCTCGGCTACATCGACAAGTGTTCCGCGCCGTGCGTCGGACGCGTGTCCGCGGCTGAACACCGCAAGATCGTCGAGGACTTCTGCGACTTCCTGTCGGGACGCACCGACAAGCTGGTCCGGCAGCTCGAGGCCCGGATGCAGGAGGCGTCGGAAGAACTCGACTTCGAAACGGCGGCGCGGTTGCGCGACGACGTGGGCGCGTTGCGGCGGGCGCTCGAGAAGCAGGCCGTCGTGCTCGGGGACGGCACCGACGCCGACGTCGCCGCGTTTGCGACCGACGAGCTCGAGGCCGCGGTGCAGGTGTTCCACGTCCGCGGTGGCCGCGTGCGCGGTCAGCGCGGTTGGGTGGTCGAGAAGGCGGGTGACGTCATCGACTGGGCCAGCGTCGATTCCGAGGCGGGATCGGACCTGCCGCTGCTCGTCGAGCAGTTTCTCACCCAGTTCTACGGTGAGCAGGCGGCGCTGTCGGGCGCGACCGACCAGGAGGCCGGCACCAGCGGCGTGCCGCGGGAGGTCCTGGTGCCCGTGCTGCCGCCCGACGCCGAGCAGGTGCAGGAGTGGCTCAGCGGTCTCCGCGGATCCGCGGTCCGCCTCCGCGTGCCGCAGCGCGGCGACAAAAAGGCTCTCGCCGAGACCGTGCAGCGCAACGCGATGGAGGCACTGCAACAGCACAAGCTGCGCCGCGCCGGCGACTTCACGTCGCGGTCGGCGGCCCTGCAGGGCATCCAGGAGGCCCTCGACCTGGATTCGGCGCCCCTGCGCATCGAATGCGTCGACATCAGCCACGTGCAGGGCACCGACGTGGTGGCCTCCCTGGTCGTCTTCGAGGACGGCCTGCCCCGCAAGTCCGACTACCGGCACTACGCGATCAAGGAGGCCGCGGGTGACGGTCGCTCCGACGACGTCGCCAGCATCGCGGAGGTCACCCGGCGGCGGTTCCTCCGGCACAGCCGCGACGTCGGGGTGCTGCGCGCCGAAGCGGCCGGGGCGGACGCCGACCAGGTGTCGGGCGGGGACGGCGGCGACCTCGCCCCGGAGGCGGCGATCGATCCGCAGACGGGCAGGCCGCGGCGGTTCGCGTACCCACCGAACCTGTTCGTCGTGGACGGCGGAGCCCCGCAGGTGGCCGCGGCCTCGGCGGTGCTCGACGAACTGGGCATCACCGACGTCGCCGTGATCGGGCTGGCCAAGCGGCTCGAGGAGGTGTGGGTGCCGGGGGAGGAGGACCCGGTCATCCTCCCGCGCACGAGCGAGTCGCTGTACCTGCTGCAGCGGGTGCGCGACGAGGCGCACCGTTTCGCGATCACGTTCCACCGCAGCAAGCGGTCCCGCCGGATGACGGCGTCCGCGCTCGACTCGGTCCGCGGGCTCGGCGAGACCCGGCGCAAGGCCCTGGTGACGCATTTCGGATCCGTCGCCCGCCTCAAGCAGGCCTCCGTCGAGGAGATCACCGCGGTCCCCGGCATCGGAACGGCCACGGCGAAAGCGGTACTCACCGCTCTCGGGGCGGAGGAACCGTCTGCGGACGTCGCGGGAGTGGGGGATGATGAACCAGATCGGAACGGGCCGGGCACGGCAGAACAGAACGGCGCGGACATTCCCCGCGAACCGGTAGCACAGCACGGCCCGGCAGCACAGAGCGCATCGCAACGGACAGGTGTCGAGTGAACGAGCAGCACGCGCAGAGCGACCGTCCACCCACGGTCCGGCCGATGGACTTCCTTCTCGTCACCGGGCTCTCCGGGGCGGGTCTGCAGACGGCGGCGAAGGTCCTCGAGGACCTCGGGTGGTACGTCGCGGACAACCTTCCCCCGGAACTGATTTCCCGGATGGTGGATCTGAGCCTGGAATCCGATTCGCGGCTCGAGCGGCTCGCCGTCGTCATCGACGTGCGCAGCCGGTTGTTCACCGGCGACCTCGGCTGGGTCCTCACCGAACTGGAGAGCAAACCCGTGCACACGCGGGTGCTGTACCTCGACGCGTCGGACGAGGTCCTGGTGCGCCGTTTCGAGCAGGTGCGCCGCAGTCACCCGCTGTCGGGGGGAGGCGCCGAGGGCACCCTGTCGGAGGGCATCGCCGCCGAGCGCGATCAGCTCGCGAAGGTGAAGGCCGCCGCGGATCTGGTGATCGACACGTCGTCCCTCGCCGCCCACCAGTTGCGGCAGAAGATCGAGGACGCGTTCGGCGACGCCGAGAACCGGACCATGCAAGTAACAGTCCAGTCGTTCGGTTTCAAGTACGGTCTTCCGATGGACGCCGATCTCGTCTGCGACGTCCGCTTCCTGCCCAACCCGCACTGGATTCCCGAGTTGCGTCCGCACACCGGGCAGAGTGCGGACGTGCGGGACTACGTGTTGTCGCAGGACGGTGCCGAGGACTATCTCGCCACATATCACCACCTGCTGGATCTGACGATCGCGGGATATCGTCGGGAGGGGAAGCGCTACATGACCATCGCGGTGGGATGCACCGGAGGGAAACACCGGAGTGTCGCGATGTCGGAGGCCTTGGCCAGCCGCCTCGGACAGGACTCCGGGCTGAACGTGCGTGTCGTCCATCGTGATCTGGGGCGCGAATGAGGCCGGTGCACCAGCCGCCTGCGATCGTCGCGCTCGGCGGGGGCCACGGGCTGTTCGCCACCCTCAGTGCCGCGCGCCGGCTCAGCCGTGACGTCACGGCCGTCGTCACCGTCGCGGACGACGGCGGATCCTCGGGACGGCTGCGCGCCGAACTCGGCGTCATCCCGCCGGGGGATCTGCGGATGGCGCTCGCCGCACTCGCCGCGGACGACCCCGAGGTGCAGGACTGGACGGACACCATCCAGCACCGATTCGGCGGAATCGGCGCCCTCGCCGGCCACTCGGTGGGCAATCTCATCCTGGCCGGCCTCACCGAAGTGCTCGGCGACCCCGTCGCCGCGCTGGACGAACTCGCGCGGCTGCTGCGGATCAACGGGCGCGTGCTGCCGATGTCGCCGATCGCCCTGGACATCGAAGCCGACGTGCAGGGTCTCGAGGCGGACCCGCGGGTCAGCCGCTGCATCCGCGGTCAGGTCGCGGTCGCGACCACCCCCGGCAAGGTGCGCCGCGTGCGGCTGCTGCCGGCGAATCCGCCCGCATGCCCGGACGCGGTCCGGGCTATCGACGTCGCCGACATGGTCGTCCTCGGCCCGGGGTCGTGGTTCTCCAGCGTCATCCCGCACGTCCTCGTGCCGGAACTCCTCGACACGCTGATCGCCACCGCCGCGCGGAAGGTGCTGGTGCTCAACCTGGCTCCGGAGCCGGGCGAGACGGCAGGATTCTCCACCGAGCGTCATCTGCACGTACTGTCCCAACACGCACCCGAACTCACCGTCGACTTCGTCGTTGTCGATTCGGGTTCGGTGCCACCGGGGCGCGAGCGCGAGCACCTCGCCCGCGCCGCCGGACAGTTCCAGGCACGCGTCGTGTACGCCGACGTGTCGGAGCACGGCACCCACACGCACCATGCAGGAAAACTTGCGTCCGTTCTCGAACAGCTCTGGAGCGACCCCGATGCGGGGTCTCGGGGGAGCGAAGTGGCCGGGACACCAGAGGAAAGGGAGAGCGCTTCGTGGCAATGACAGCAGAGGTCAAAGACGAACTCAGTCGTCTCGTCGTCACTCATGTGAGTTGCCGGAAGGCCGAGGTCTCGTCGCTGCTGCGGTTCGCCGGGGGATTGCACATCGTCGGTGGCCGGGTCGTGGTCGAGGCAGAAGTGGATCTGGGGTCCACGGCCCGCCGGTTGCGCCGCGAGATCTTCGACCTGTTCACGTACAGCGCCGACGTCCACGTTCTCAGCGCGGGCGGGCTGCGCAAGTCGTCCCGCTACATCGTGCGGGTCGCGAAGGAGGGCGAGGCACTCGCCCGCCAGACCGGTCTCCTGGACCTGCGGGGGCGCCCGGTGCGCGGGCTTCCCGCGCAGGTCGTCGGTGGCAGCGTTGCCGACGCGGAAGCCGCGTGGCGCGGCGCGTTCCTGGCGCACGGTTCGCTGACCGAGCCGGGTCGGTCGTCGGCGCTCGAGGTCAGCTGCCCCGGCCCGGAGGCGGCGCTCGCGCTCGTCGGGGCGGCGCGCCGGCTGGGCATCTCGGCGAAGGCCCGCGAGGTCCGTGGCACCGACCGGGTGGTGATCCGCGACGGCGAGGCCATCGGCGCACTGCTCACCCGGATGGGCGCCCAGGACACCCGCCTCGTGTGGGAGGAACGCCGCATGCGCCGGGAGGTCCGTGCCACCGCCAACCGGCTCGCCAACTTCGACGACGCCAACCTGCGCCGGTCCGCGCGGGCGGCCGTCGCGGCCGCTGCCCGCGTCGAGCGGGCCCTCGACATCCTGGGTGACGAGGTTCCCGACCATCTGGCGGCGGCCGGTCACCTCCGGGTGGAGCACCGGCAGGCGTCCCTCGAGGAACTCGGCCAGCTCGCCGATCCGCCGATGACGAAGGACGCCGTCGCCGGCCGCATCCGGCGGTTGCTGTCGATGGCGGACCGCAAGGCAAAGGAAACCGGCATCCCCGACACCGAGTCGGCCGTCACCGCAGACCTTCTCGACGACGCCTGACCGTCGTCGGCGGTCCCCTCGCACCACCCCCACTCCCGGACGAACGGGACGCTCGTTGCGTCAGATCGAAGAGCATCCCGTTCGTTCGGGTCGGGGCGGCCCGGAAACGGGTGCCGGAGGTGACTGCGCGCGCGCGTGGCCCGCGCACTAGGGTTAGAGCCACATCGACCGATGAACCCTCGCGCCGACCACCCGTCGGTGGTGTCGTAGCGGCGCGGGAGCAGAGCTGCACAACCAGAATCATGCGCAAAGGAGCAGATTGTGACTGTCCGGGTAGGCGTAAACGGTTTCGGCCGTATCGGACGTAACTTCTTCAGGGCGGTGGACGCGCAGAAGGCGCTCGGAACCACCGACATCGAGATTGTGGCGGTCAACGACCTCACGGACAACGCTACGCTGGCGCATCTCCTGAAGTACGACTCCATCCTGGGTCGTCTCCCGCACGACGTCTCGCTCGAGGGTGAAGACACCATCGTCGTCGGAAACCAGAAGATCAAGGCACTCGCCATCAAGGAAGGGCCCGCGGCGCTTCCGTGGGGTGACCTGGGCGTCGACGTCGTCGTCGAGTCCACCGGCATCTTCACCGACGCAGCCAAGGCGAAGGGCCACCTCGAGGCCGGCGCCAAGAAGGTCATCATCTCCGCCCCGGCCAAGGGCGAGGACATCACCATCGTGATGGGCGTCAACGACGACAAGTACGACGGCAGCCAGAACATCATCTCCAACGCCTCGTGCACCACCAACTGCCTCGGCCCCATCGCCAAGGTGCTCGACGACGAGTTCGGTATCGTCAAGGGCCTCATGACCACGGTCCACGCCTACACCCAGGACCAGAACCTGCAGGACGGCCCGCACAGCGACCTGCGTCGCGCCCGCGCCGCCGCACTGAACGTGGTCCCCACGGGCACCGGTGCCGCCAAGGCCATCGGCCTGGTCCTCCCGCAGCTGCTCGGCAAGCTGGACGGCTACGCGCTGCGCGTCCCGATCCCCACGGGCTCGGTCACCGACCTCACCGCGAACCTGAAGAAGTCGGCCAGCGTCGAGGACATCAACGCCGCGATGAAGGCTGCCGCCGAGGGACCGCTCAAGGGCATCCTGAAGTACACGGACGCTCCGATCGTGTCGTCCGATATCGTCACCGACCCGCACAGCTCGATCTTCGACTCCGGCCTCACCAAGGTCATCGACGATCAGGCCAAGATCGTGTCCTGGTACGACAACGAGTGGGGTTACTCCAACCGTCTGGCCGACCTCATCGGTCTCGTCGCCAAGTCTCTCTGAGCGAAGGTCCGGTAACAGTGGCAGTTCAGACTCTCGACGACCTGCTGAACGCTGGGGTCGAGGGGCGCGCCGTGCTGGTGCGCTCCGACCTCAACGTTCCGCTCGACGGTGACCGGATCACCGATCCCGGGCGCATCATCGCTTCCGCGCCGACGCTGAAGGCGTTGGCGGAGGCGGGCGCCAAGGTCATCGTCACCGCCCATCTGGGTCGCCCCAAGGGTGAGCCCGACCCGCAGTACTCCCTCGCACCGGTCGCGGTGAAGCTCGCCGAGGTGCTGGGACGCAACGTCCAGCTCGCCGGCGACGTCGTCGGGCAGGACGCTCTGGCACGTGCCGAGGGGCTCACGGACGGCGACGTTCTCCTGCTGGAGAACATCCGCTTCGATCCGCGGGAGACCAGCAAGGACGAGGCCGAGCGGACGAAGCTCGCCAAGGCCCTGGTCGAGCTCGTCGGCGACGACGGCGCGTTCGTGTCCGACGGGTTCGGTGTCGTGCACCGCGCGCAGGCGTCGGTGTACGAGGTGGCCAAGCTGCTCCCGCATTACGCGGGCAGGCTCGTCGAAGCCGAGATCAAGGTGCTCGGCAAGCTCACCGAGGAGCCCGAGCGGCCGTACGCGGTCGTGCTGGGTGGGTCCAAGGTGTCGGACAAGCTCGCGGTGATCGAGGCGCTGGCCCCCAAGGTCGACACCCTCGTCATCGGTGGCGGCATGTACTACACGTTCCTGGCGGCGCAGGGCGTGTCGGTCGGCAACTCGCTGTGCGAGGAGTCGATGATCGACACGTGCAAGGCGCTGCTCGAGCAGTACGCCGACGTGATCCACATTCCGCAGGACGTGGTCATCGCCGATTCGTTCTCGGCCGACGCCGAGTCGAAGATCGTTTCCGTGCTCGAGATCCCGGACGGCTGGATGGGTCTCGACATCGGACCGCAGTCGGTTCGCCGGTTCGCGGCGATCCTGACCAGCGCGAAGACCGTGTTCTGGAACGGCCCGATGGGTGTGTTCGAGTTCGCGAAGTTCGCCGCGGGCACCAAGGGTGTCGCCGAGGCGATCATCGAGGCCACCGGGAAGGGCGCGTACAGCGTCGTCGGTGGCGGTGACTCCGCCGCGGCGGTGCGCCAGCTCGGTCTGCCCGAGGACGGGTTCTCGCACATCTCCACCGGTGGCGGCGCCTCCCTCGAGTACCTCGAGGGCAAGGAACTCCCCGGCATCGCAGTTCTGGAGGCCTGAGACATGGCACGGAAGCCGCTGATCGCCGGCAACTGGAAGATGAATCTGAACCATCTCGAGGCCATCGCGCTGGTTCAGAAGATCGCCTTCTCGCTCCCGGCGAAGTACTTCGACAAGGTCGACGTGACGGTGATCCCGCCGTTCACCGACATCCGCAGCGTGCAGACCCTCGTCGAGGGCGACAAGCTCCTGCTCACCTACGGTGCGCAGGACGTGTCGGCCCACGATTCGGGTGCGTACACCGGCGAGATCAGCGGCTCCATGCTGGCCAAGCTGGGCTGCACGTTCGTCGTCGTCGGGCACTCGGAGCGCCGGACCCTGCACTGCGAGGACAACGACACCGTGCTGGCCAAGACCAAGGCCGCGCTGAAGAACGGGATCACCCCGATCGTCTGCATCGGTGAGGGTCTCGACGTCCGTGAGGCCGGCGAGCACGTGTCCTACAACGTCGAGCAGTTGCGGGGCTCGCTCGCCGGACTGTCCGCCGAGAACGTCGCCAAGGTCGTCATCGCGTACGAGCCGGTGTGGGCCATCGGAACCGGCCGCGTGGCCAGTGCCGCGGATGCGCAGGAAGTGTGCGCCGCGATCCGCGCCACGCTCGGTGAGCTCGCCTCGCCGGACGTCGCGTCCGGTGTCCGCGTTCTGTACGGCGGCAGCGTCAACGCCAAGAACGTCGGCGAGATCGTCGGTCAGACGGATGTGGACGGCGCCCTGGTGGGCGGCGCCTCGCTGAAGGCTGACGAGTTCGCCACGCTGTCGGCGATCGCCGCGGGCGGACCTCTGCCGTAAGGCGCCTTCGGCGCCCGTGCGCCTTTCCGGTAGCTGTAGGTACCGGAAAGGCGCACGGGCGCGGAGCGCCTGTAGGGTGTACGAGGTCGTTGTTGTTCCTACTGGATGGGTGGACGTAGACAGACATGGAACTGTTCCTGGATATCTTGCTGGTGGTCACCAGCTTGCTGCTGATTCTGCTGGTGCTGCTGCACCGCGGTAAGGGCGGCGGTCTGTCCAGCCTGTTCGGCGGCGGTGTCCAGTCGAGCCTGTCCGGTTCCACCGTGGTCGAGAAGAACCTCGACCGGCTCACCGTCTTCACCGGCCTGATCTGGTTGATCGCCATCATCGGCATCGGCCTGGAGATCAAGTTCGGCTGATCTGCTTCACCATGCAGACGGGCCGTCACCGGTCGATACTGGATGCATGATCGAAACCCCACGTGAGGCCACTGAACCACTTCGCGAAGACATTCGGCTCCTGGGCGGCATCCTCGGTCAGATAGTGCGGGAACAGGCCGGGGACGGCGTCTTCGACCTCGTCGAGAAGGCCAGGGTCGAATCGTTCCGGGTTCGTCGTTCCGAGATCGACCGCGCGGATCTGGCGGACATGTTCACCCAGGTCTCCACGAGCGACACCATTCCCGTCATCCGGGCCTTCAGCCACTTCGCTCTCCTGGCCAATCTTGCCGAGGACATCCACCGCGAACGCCGGC
This sequence comes from Rhodococcus sp. A14, assembly GCF_011603105.1. Taxonomy (NCBI): domain Bacteria; kingdom Bacillati; phylum Actinomycetota; class Actinomycetes; order Mycobacteriales; family Nocardiaceae; genus Rhodococcus; species Rhodococcus sp. A14. The sequence continues at coordinate 17,927 of NZ_JAAOQS010000114.1, forward strand.
GTGCCGTCCACGTCGCCGCCGGTGAACCCGCCCCCGACAGCACCCTGACCGCCACGTTCGCCAAACTCGACGCCGCGCACCTCGACAGCGCCGTCGTCGCGGACGCGTTGCGCGGGGCGCTCGTGTCGCCGGTCATCACCGCCCATCCCACCGAGACCCGCCGCCGGACGGTGTTCGAAACCCAGTCCCGGATCACGGAACTGATGCGCTACCGCGAGCGCACCGCCCTGACCGAGACCGAGACGGCCGACGTCGACGTCCGGCTGCGGCGGCAGATCCTCACCCTCTGGCAGACCGCACTGATCCGGTTGTCGCGGTTGCGGATCCAGGACGAGATCGAGGTCGGGCTGCGGTACTACGACGCGGCACTGTTCGAGGTCGTCCCGAAGATCAACGCCGAACTGCGCACTGCCCTGCGGTCGCGGTGGCCGGACGCGGATCTGGGCGGGGAACCGATTCTGCGTCCCGGGTCGTGGATCGGCGGAGACCGCGACGGCAACCCCTACGTCACCGACGAGGTGGTTCGGCAGGCCACCACCCGTGCCGCGGCCACCGCCCTCGAGCATCACCTCGGCGAACTCGAGACGCTCGAGCGCGAACTGTCGATGTCGGCTCGCCTCGTCACCGTCACCCCCGGGCTCGACCTCCTGGCCGCGGCGTCGCAGGACGATTCCCCGTTCCGCGCCGACGAACCCTACCGGCGCGCGGTGCGGGGCATCCGGGGGCGTCTCACGGCCACCGCGCACCGCATTCTCGGTGAGGCACCCGATCACGGGCTCGACCTCGGGCTCGCACCGTACGACACCCCGCGGCAGATGCTCGACGAACTCGACATCGTCGACGACTCCCTGCGGCGTGGTGGCGACGGCACCATCGCCGACGACGGGCTGGCGAACCTGCGGGATTCGGTGGCGGTGTTCGGTTTCCACCTCTCCGGTCTCGACATGCGGCAGAACTCGGACGTGCACGAGACCGTCGTCGCCGAGCTGCTGGCGTGGGCGGGCGTGCACGCCGACTACCCGTCGCTGTCCGAGGACGAGCGGGTGGAGCTGCTGTCGGCGGAGCTGTCGACCAGGCGCCCACTGACCACCGCGAACGCGAAGTTCAGCGAGCTGACCGCGAAGGAGCTCGCCATTCTCCAGGCCGGCGCCGACGCGGTCCGGACACTCGGTGCGGGTGCCGTGCCCAACTACATCATCAGCATGTGCACCTCCGTCAGTGACATGCTCGAGGCCGCGGTGCTGCTGAAGGAGGTGGGCTTGCTCGACCCCGGATCAGGGGAGGCCCCGTCCTGTCCGGTGGGCATCGTGCCGCTGTTCGAGACGATCGAGGACTTGCAGCAGGGTGCCGCCACCCTCGAAGCCACCCTGGAGGTGCCGATCTACCGGGCGCTGGTGACCTCGCGCGGCGACTCCCAGGAAGTGATGCTCGGGTACTCCGACTCCAACAAGGACGGCGGCTACCTGGCGGCCAACTGGGCGCTGTACCGCGCCGAGCTGGATCTGGTGGACGCCGCACGCAAGACGGGAATCCGGTTGCGGCTCTTCCACGGTCGCGGCGGCACCGTGGGTCGCGGCGGCGGCCCCAGCTACGAGGCGATCCTGGCGCAACCGCCCGGCGCGGTGGCCGGCTCGCTGCGGATCACCGAACAGGGCGAGGTGATCGCCGCCAAGTACGCGGAACCCCGCCTCGCGCAACGCAATCTCGAAACGCTACTCGCCGCGACCCTCGAAGCCACCCTGCTCGACGTCGAGGGACTTGGCGACGACGCCGAACCTGCGTACCGCATCCTCGACGAGCTCGCTGCGCTGGCCCGCCGCGCCTATGGCGAATTGGTGCACGAGACACCCGGATTCGTGGAGTACTTCGAGATGTCGACTCCGGTCGCGGAGATCGGGGCCCTCAACATCGGCAGCCGGCCCGCCTCACGGAAGCAGACCACGTCCATCTCCGACCTCCGGGCCATCCCGTGGGTGTTGTCGTGGAGTCAGTCCCGGGTCATGCTGCCCGGGTGGTACGGCACGGGTGCGGCGTTCGAGGAATGGACGCAGGGCGACCCCGAGAGGGTGGCCACACTGTCCCGCCTGTACGCGAAGTGGCCGTTCTTCCGGACCGTGCTGTCGAACCTGGCCATGGTGATGTCGAAGTCCGACATGGGCCTCGCCGCCCGCTACGCGGAGCTGGTTCCCGACGAGGAACTCCGCCGACGGGTGTTCGGCAAGATCGCCGAGGAACACGAGCGGACGATCCGGATGTACAAGGCGATCACCGGGAACGACACCCTGTTCGCCGACAACCCCGGTCTGGAGAGGTCGGTGCACAACCGGTTCCCGTACCTCGAGCCCCTCAACCACCTGCAGGTGGAACTGCTGCGCCGCTACCGGGCCGGGGACGACAGTGATCAGACGCGCCGCGGCATCCAGCTCACGATGAACGGGCTGGCGACCGCGCTGCGCAACAGCGGGTAGCCGGACGGGTTCCCGCGCCCCGTGAGATTTGCGTGAACTTTCTTGCGGGGCGGGGGAACCGAACCGTCCGTCGCTGCGTCAAAACGGGAAAGAGCACGAACGTTTCCGAGACGAATTGGGGCGACGGATGAGACGCTGCGCGGGCAACCCGGACTATTGGCGCGGGGGAATCGGACGGCGGGGGACGAGCACGGCGTTTCCGCGTCGTGCCGGTCGGATCGTCACCGACTGCCGGGTCACCCGGTCACCGGTCGAGCAGGACCCTCGGTCGCCCGCCGGGTTACCGGCGGACGACGAGGACCCCGTCGGATAAGAGCGTCAGTTCGGCAGCCGGGACGCGGCCGACGTGTCGAGCAGCCACCGGGTCGCGGACAGCCCGCGGGCCCCGGACGCCGGGATCTCGACGGGGGGAGCGCCCGCGATGGCGGCGGCCACGGCCTCGGCCTTCGCGTCACCCGACACGACCAGCCACACCTCGTCGGCGTGCCGGACGGCGGGCAGGGTCAGCGTGACCCGCACCGGCGGCGGCTTGGGGGAGTCCGTCACCGCGACCACGAACCGGTGCTCCTCGCGGACCGCGTCGGTGTCGGGGAACAGCGAATTGACGTGTCCCTCACCCCCCATGCCGAGCAGGTGGACATCGAACACCGGGACCTGCTTGCCGCCGGCATGCGCCCCGAGTACCTGCGCATACGCGACGGCGGCCGCCTCCGGATCGTTCTCGTAGATGCCGTCCGCGACGGGCATGGTGTGCACCCGGTCGGGATCGACGTCGACGTGGTCGAGCAGCGCGGCCCGCGCCTGCACGTCGTTGCGTTCCGGGTCGCCGGCCGGCAGGAAGCGTTCGTCACCCCAGAAGATGTCGATCGCACGCCAGTCGATGTCGCCCGGGTTCTCCCGGACCTTCTCGAGCAGGCCGATCCCGGTGCCGCCGCCGGTGAGGACCACCGACGCCGTGCCGCGGTCCTTCTGGGCGGCGACGACGGTGTCGACGAACCGCTCCGCGGCCTTCGTCACCAGCGTGTCGGTGTCGGGGTGGACCTCTACGTGGATGTCACTCATACGTCACCTTCGTCAGCCCGGCGAGCGCGGTCTCGTAGACCTCGTCGGGGTCGAGTCTGCGTAGTTCTTCGGCCAGGCACTCGCTCGTTTCCCGCCTGCGGAGCGCGACCCGCGCATCGGGCTTGCCGGTGCGTGACAGCGTCGCCGTGGTACCCGTCTGGGGGCGGCTGATGGTCAACGCACCACCGTCGGCGAAGTTGATCTCCACGAACAACGGGCCGACCCGCCGGGTGACCGGGACGTCGACGCGGCTCGCCAACCACCCCGCGATCATGTCGACGGCGGGTTCGTCCACCAGTCCGGACACCACCGCCGACGTGATCGGCGAGTGCGGCGGCTGGTCGACGGCCGAGGTCAGGAGCGCACGCCAGTAGGTGATGCGACTCCAGGCCAGGTCCGAGTCACCGGACGAGTACGACGCCAGACGGCTCTTGATCTCCGCAGCCGGATCCGCGCGATCGGTCGCGTCGGTGATCCGCCGGATCGCGAGCTTGCCCACCGGATCCTCGGCGGGAACCTCCGGGGCGGTCTCCGGCCACCACACGACGACGGGAGTGTCGGGGAGGAGGAACGGCACCACCACGCTGCTCTCGTGGTCGGCGAGCTCGCCGAACAGGCGGAGCACGACGACCTCCGACGCGCCGGCGTCGCCGCCGACGCGGATCTGCGCGTCCAGGCGGGGTTCCGCGTCACGGGACCCCCAGGCGACGACGATGACCCGGCACGGATGCTCCCGGCTCGCCTCGTTGGCGGCGTCGATGATGTCCTCCGAGTACTCACTGTCGCGGGTGCACACCACCAGCGTGAGTACTCGTCCCAGGGTCACCGCGCCGCCGGTCTTGCGCAGCTCCACCAGTTTCTTGTTGACCTGCCCGGTGGTGGTCGCGGGAATGTCGGTGATCATCTACGGCCTTCTCCATTCGCGACCGGTGCGGTGCATCATTTCGTCTGCCGACGGCGGGCCCCACGTGCCGGCCTCGTACGGTTCCGGCCTGCCGTCCGCGGCCCAGTGCTCGAGCACGGGGTCGAGGATTTCCCAGGACAGTTCCACCTCGGCGTTCACGGGGAACAGCGAGGGCTCACCGAGGAGCACGTCGAGGATGAGGCGCTCATACGCCTCGGGCGACGACTCCGTGAACGCCTGACCGTAGCTGAAGTCCATGTTGACGTCGCGGACTTCCATGCTCGACCCCGGCACCTTGGACCCGAACCTCATGGTCACACCCTCGTCCGGCTGCACCCGGATGACGAGGGCGTTCTGCCCCAGTTCCTCGGTCATGGTCTGATCGAACGGCAGATGCGGTGCGCGCTTGAAGATCACGGCGATCTCGGTGACCCGACGTCCGAGCCGCTTCCCGGTGCGGAGGTAGAACGGCACCCCCGCCCAGCGGCGGGTGTCGACCTCGAGGGTGATGGCCGCGAACGTCTCCGTGGTGGAGTCCTTTGAGAACCCTTCCTCCTCCAGCAGTCCGACCACCCGGGTACCGCCCTGCCAGCCGCCCGCGTACTGCCCGCGCGCGGTGGTCTCGTCGAGCGGCTGGGCGAGCCTGGTGGCGGAGAGCACCTTGATCTTCTCCGCCTGCAACTCGGACGGTTCGAAGCTGATCGGCTCCTCCATCGCGGTGAACGCGAGGAGTTGCAGCAGGTGATTCTGGATGACGTCGCGTGCCGCCCCGATGCCGTCGTAGTACCCGGCGCGTCCACCGAGACCGATGTCTTCGGCCATGGTGATCTGGACGTGATCCACGTAGTGGGCGTTCCAGATCGGATCGAACAACTGGTTCGCGAAGCGCAACGCCAGGATGTTCTGGACGGTTTCCTTGCCGAGGTAGTGGTCGATCCGGAAGACCGTGTCCTCCGGGAAGACCTCGTTCACGACCGCGTTGAGCTCACGTGCGCTCTCGAGGTCGTGACCGAACGGCTTCTCGATGACCACCCGACGCCACTGGTCGTCGTTCGACTGCGCGAGACCGGCTTCGGACAGCTGCTTCAGGACGACCGGGAACGCGTCCGGCGGAATCGCGAGATAGAACCCGTGATTGCCGCCGGTCCCGCGTTCGCGTTCCAGCGTCCCGAGAGTGTTGGCCAGTTCCTGGAAGGCCGCCGGGTCGTCGAAGGTGCCCTTGACGAAACGCAGGCCCTCCGACAGTCGCTCCCAGACGTCCTCCCGGAACGGGGTGCGGGAATGGTCGCGGACGGCATCGTGGACGATCTTGCCGAAGTCCTCGTCCGACCAATCCCTGCGGGCGAACCCGACGAGAGCGAACCCGGGCGGCAGAAGACCACGATTGGCCAGATCGTAGATGGCGGGCATCAACTTGCGCCGGGCCAGGTCGCCGGTGACACCGAAGATCACCAGCGCACAGGGCCCGGCGATGCGTGGTAGGCGCTTGTCCCTACCGTCGCGGAGTGGATTGACCCAATCGTCTGACGCTGCGGGCTCGCTCACGTATCAGCTCTTCTGCCCTGCTGCGCGCAGCTGCTCCGCGGTGGCCTCCAGAAGCTCGGTCCAGGACACCTCGAACTTGTCGACGCCCTCGTCCTCGAGGACCTTGAACACGTCGGTGAGATCGATGCCGACGGCGCTGAGCTTGTCGAACACCTGCTGCGACTCGACCGCGGTGCCGGACACCGTGTCGCCGGCGACATCACCGTGATCGGCGAACGCGTCGAGAGTCTTCTCCGGCATCGTGTTCACCGTGTTCGGAGCCACCAGTTCGGCGACGTACAGGGTGTCGGGGTAGTCGGGGTTCTTGACTCCGGTCGACGCCCAGAGCGCGCGCTGCGGGCGCGCACCGTCGGACAGCAGACCCTGGAACCGCGGCTGCACCTCGAAGACCTGCTGGTAGGCGGCGTACGCGAGACGGGCGTTGGCGAGCGCCGCCTTGCCGCGCAGCGCGAGCGCCTCAGGGGTGCCGATCTTGTCGAGCCGCTTGTCGATCTCCGTGTCGACGCGGGAGACGAAGAACGAGGCCACCGAGTGGATGCGGGACAGGTCGTGACCGGCCGCCTTCGCGGCCTCGAGGCCGTCCAGGTAGGCGCCCATGACGAGTTCGTAGCGTTCCACGGAGAAAATCAGCGTGACGTTGACGCTGATGCCCTCACCGAGCACCTTGGCGATGGCCGGGATACCGGCCTCGGTGGCCGGGATCTTGATGAACAGGTTCGGGCGGTCGACGATCTTCCACAGTTCGACGGCCTGCGCGACGGTCTTGTCGGCGTCGTGCGCGAGGCGCGGGTCGACCTCGATGGAGACCCGGCCGTCGACGCCGTGGCTCGCCTCGAACTGCGGGGCGAGGACGTCGCAGGCGGCGCGCACGTCGTCGGTGGTCACCGTGCGGATGGTGGCCTCGACGTCGGCACCGCGCTCGGCGAGCTCCCGGACCTGTGCGTCGTAGACGTGGCCCTTGCTGAGTGCGGCCTGGAAGATCGACGGGTTGGTGGTGACACCGACGACGGACTTGGTCGCGATGAGTTCGGCGAGGTTGCCGGACTCGATGCGGTCACGGGAGAGGTCGTCGAGCCACACCGACACGCCTGCTTCGGAGAGCTTCTGGAGGTTGGGGTTCTGAGTCATGGCTGTCTATCCCTTCACGCGTGCGAGTGAGCGCTGTGCGGCGGCGGTGACGGCTTCGGCGGTGAAGCCGAACTCGCGGAACAGGGTCTTGTAGTCGGCGGAGGCGCCGAAGTGCTCGATGGAGACGATTTCGCCTGCGTCGCCGACGAAGCGGTGCCAGGGCATGGCGATGCCGGCTTCGACGGAGACCCGCGCCTTGACCGTCGGGGGGAGGACGCCGTCGCGGTAGGCCTGGTCCTGGGTGTCGAACCATTCGACGCAGGGCATGGACACGACCCGGGTGGGGATGCCGTCGGCCTCGAGGGTTTCGCGGGCGGCGACGGCGAGCTGCAGTTCGGATCCGGTGCCGATGAGCACGACCTGCGGTGCGCCGGTGGAGGCGTCGGCGAGGATGTAGCCGCCGCGGGAGACGCCCTCGTAGCTGGTGCCCTCGAGGACGGGTAGGTCCTGGCGGGTCAGGGCGAGGCCGGCGGGAGCGCGGGTGGCCTCGTCGGCGCCCTTCTCGAGGACGGCGCGCCAGGCGTGGGCGGTCTCGTTGGCGTCGCCGGGTCGCACGACGTACAGGCCGGGGATCGCGCGCAGCGCGGCGAGGTGCTCGATCGGCTGGTGGGTGGGCCCGTCCTCACCGAGTCCGATGGAGTCGTGCGTCCACACGTAGGTGACCGGGGTCTTCATGATCGCGGCGAGCCGCACGGCGGGACGCATGTAGTCGCTGAAGACGAGGAAGGTGCCGCCGTAGGGGCGGGTCGGTCCGTGCAGCGCGATGCCGTTGAGGATCGAGCCCATGGCGTGTTCGCGGACCCCGAAGTGCAGGGTGCGGCCGTAGGGCTGGGCGGTCCACATGCGGGTGGAGATGGTTTCGGGGCCGAAGGAGTCGGCGCCCTTGATGGTGGTGTTGTTGCTCTCGGCGAGGTCGGCGGAGCCGCCCCACAGTTCGGGGAGCACCGGTCCGACGGCGTTCAGTACGGCGGCGGATGCCTTGCGGGTCGCGATGCCCTTGGGATCGGGCTCCCAGGTGGGGAGCACGTCGGCCCAGCCGGCGGGAAGGTCGCGGCCGATCAGGCGGTCGAGGAGCTTCTTGCCCTCGGGGGCGCGGTGGGTCCACTCGTCGTACTGGGCCTGCCAGTGCTTGTGTGCCTGGGCGCCGCGGTCGACGACCTTGCGGGTGTGGGCGATGACCTCGTCGGCGACCTCGAACGTCTTGTCCGGATCGAAGCCGAGCGTCTTCTTCACGGCCGCGACCTCGTCGGCACCGAGGGCGGCGCCGTGCGCCGCGCCGGTGTTCATCTTGGTCGGTGCGGGGTAGCCGATGATGGTGCGGAGCAGGATCAGCGACGGCTTGTCGGTGACCTCGCGGGCCTTGTTCAGGGCCTCTTCGATGGCGACGACGTTCTCGCCGCCCTCGA
>NZ_JAAOQS010000115.1:0-26342 GCF_011603105.1 Rhodococcus sp. A14
GGGATCGGGGGGGAGGTCCGCTCGGCTGCGCAGGAGGTGACCGATGGCGCCGTGGGCGTGGAGGATCGCGATCGCCTCGGAATCCACGACCGCTGGGGGGTAGATCCACTCGTTGTCGGCGGTGACGAAGATCAGGACGTCACCGCGCTCGAGGCGGGTGTCGGACTTGTCGTGGTGGAACCATTCGAGATGGTACTTCGCTGCCGGCCCGGCAGGGCCGCGATGGCGGCGGGCCTGAGCTGCCCACATGTGCTGCTCGGTAGGACCGGGTGTGTAGTTGACGGTGTGTCGAAGAAACATCCGGGGGATCTTGGCGGGCAGGAACCCGGGGTCGGCGCGCCCGCGGCTCGTGACCCCGGGCAGTGGTACCGCGCGTCCGATCTGCCATTCGGCGGTGGCGTTGTCGAGGAATGCCTGGTCGACCTCGGTGATCTCCTCGATGTCGTCGATGAACCTGCGCACGGAGGTGACGATGTCGGGGTCGTCGGTGATGACCGCGGCTTCCTCGGCGAGGGTGGAGCTGTGGGAGGCGTTGGCGGAGCCGATGACCGCCCGCCGGTCGGTGGCGATGACGTTGGCGTGCAGGTTCGGTGATGACAGCACCCGCACCCCGGCGTCCAGGTAGTAGGCGAGCGCGATCGGGGAGGTCGCGTGGGCGCGCACCGCGGCGCGGGAGGCGTTGACGACAAGGACATCCCCGGCACGCAGCGGCAGCAGGGTGGGCGCGTCCTGGCCGAGGTGCGCGATCGCAGCACGGCGGGGACCGCGCGTGCGGATCGCGCGGGTGAGGTGCGGCCACGGGCGCGGACCGTGGAAGGTGGTCCCCATACCCGGAAACGGTAGCGGGTGCGAAACGCCCGGTTGGGTGGATCCGGGTACTACCGGCATCCCGCGGATAGTGCCCAGATCCAGCCGCTGAACTGCGCAGATGACACGTCCCCTTCCCCCAGGAACTGACTCGCGTAGTCCGTTACTGGTGAAACGGTTGCTGCCATGGGCGACGGTCCCTCGTTCGGATTCGGTTCGGCTGCTCGGTACCACGCGTGCGTGCCGCGCACGACCCCGAGAAATTGCGTTACTCCGCCCGCAACGACACCAACATCGCAGGAACGCCTGCTGCATATGATTTCTCGTGCGTGATGAGGACATCGCCCTCGTCGAAGATGTACTTGGCGGTGGTGTCGGTCATGAAATCAGTTTCCTCGCGTGTGGGTTGGTTCGATGCAGGGAAGGGACAAGCGAGTCTTCGCTTGAGAAGTGCTCTGTTTCGGCTTCCGCGCGTTCCCACATCTGGGTCGTCAGAAGCGCGTCCACACTGCTTCTGGGGTCATGGACACGAACACCCCAGACTCCCGCTCGTGCGGCGAGGACGGAAATCGCTGCTGTCGCTGTGTCGCGATCGTCGACCGGGCGTTCAGTGGCTCCATCAGCGAGTAGCGTGCCCAGAAATCGCTTGCGGGAGGCCCCGATGAGGACCCGGGTTCCAGACGCAACCAACGACGGCAGTGCGGCGAGCAGGGCCCAGTTGTCCGAAGCAGACTTGGCGAATCCGAGCCCGGGATCGATGATGAGAGAACGGGCGTGGACCCCTGCGGCAATTGCCTTGGTTGCACAATTGTCCAGGTGGTCGCGGACGTCGTCCACGACGTTAGCGTACTCACCGACCGTCTGGTGGTGTCGGTAGCTTGTTGGTGTAACCCAGTGGTTGAGAATAAGATGTGCCCCGGACGCAGCTGCGACGGAATACATTCGGGGATCTGCGCATCCGCCCGAAACATCATTGATGTATGTAGCACCGGCCGCGGTGGCCGCTTCGGCGACGTCGGCGCGCATAGTATCGACGCTGACGGTGATACCAGATGCGACGAGCCCTGTGATGACGGGAAGAACCCGGGAGCGTTCGAGTTCCGCTCCGATCCGGCGAGCACCGGGACGAGTCGATTCACCCCCGACATCAATGATTCCGGCACCGTCGGTGTGAAGCTGGATCCCGTGGGTGATGGCCCTCTCCGGGGCTAGAAATCGGCCCCCGTCCGAAAAGGAATCAGACGTGACATTAAGGATTCCCATCACCGCTACGTGAAGGTCGGCGGCCGACGTGGTCGAAGCCATATCAGAGCCGGTCCAGTTCATCATTGAGTGCGGCTTCGAGCAGCGCACGAATGCCTTCCGCTGTGATCGGGTGAGGATTCGGGTAGGGCCGACGTGTCGCCAGCTCGACGGCCCAGTCGATGTCTTTTTCCCGGAATCCGAGTTCGCGCAGGCTGGTTGGTCCGCCGCAGGAGCGCACAAGGTCCTGAAGTCCCTGAGCGGCGTTCGGCACTCCCAGTGCGCGGCATATCGTACGTTCTGTGTCTGGTGACGCACGAGCGTTGTACTCGATGACATAGGGAAGCATCACCGTGTGGGTGTCGGCGTGCGGCAACCCGAACGACCCGCCGAGTGTGTGGCAGATCTTGTGGTGGAGAGCCATGCTCACGCTACCCAGACATACTCCGGCGAGCCAGGCTCCTTGGAGGGCATCCGAGCGAGCGGAGATGTCGCGCTCCGATCCCAACCCCGGCAGTGCCTCTCCGACGAGCCGAATCGCCTCCTCGGCCATCAAGGACACAACCGGGGAACCATCGTCGGCGTATAGAGCCTCCACCGCGTGAGCCATGGCATTGACCGAGCTCGTCACCGCCAGCGGGGAGGGGAGACCGGTCGTCAGTTGGGGATCGTAGATAACGGTCGTCGGTGCCACGGCTTCATCTCGCCCCGTTGTCTTCACTCCTGCATCTGTAATTCCCCAGATCGGCGACATTTCCGAACCGGAGAACGTCGTCGGTACCGCCAGGATCGGCGCCCGACGCCGGAGCGCGAATGCCTTGGCAAGGCCGATCGAGGAACCGCCGCCGATCGCGACGTATCCGTCGACGTCGCCTTTGGAATTCTGTTGTGCGCCTGAGTCGACGTGCTCAATCGGCACATGTTGTACGAGATCTGCTGTTCGGGCAACGACCACGCCGTCGAGTGATGCGATGATCGACTCGTCGATACGTCGACTCGCGAGCAGGTGCACTCGCCGAAGTCCGAGGCGGGCGACTTCGGCGCGTAGCTCGGTGACGGTGCCCTCCCCGAAGACGACCCGTGTGGCCCGCGAGGTGTGTATGAAGCTGTTCACGACGGATCGGCGGTCAGGATGAGGTCGATATGTGCGTGACGGAAGGGATTGCTCGTGCCGTAATACTCCGCCTGCTGGGGGTCGTCAATTAGAGAGAACTCGACAATGAGGCTTTCCTTGACTCCGAAGACGGCATCCGAATCCAGGTACGGGGACCCGTCGACGAAGATGTGCGTCGTGATGGGGTGGTGGCCGGCCGCTCCTGCGATGAAGTGGATGTGTGCTGGCCGATACGGGTGCCGCTTGGTGCGCTCAAGCAACTGACCGACGGGGCCGTCAGTCGGGATGGGGTAGTGCGCGGGCACGATCGTCTTGAAGTGAAAGGAGCCGTTGGCGTCGGTGTTGAAGAGCCCACGCAGATTCAGATCCGGCACCAAGTCAGGGTTCTGCACGTCGTAGAAGCCCTTCTCATCTGCCTGCCAGACGTCGACGAGGGCACCGGCGAGCGGTGTTCCGTCCACCGACGCGACGGTGCCGGTAACCACGCACGGTTCACCGCCATCGGCCAGGGAGATATCGTCCCCGAGGGCGCGTGGGGGTGAGTCCACCATGTGGAACGGTCCGAGGACCGTGGTTTCGGTCGCCCCTACCGGAATTCGGTTGGTGATGGAATCGACGAGCATCGACAGGCCCAGGACATCGGAGAGAAGGATGAATTCCTGTCGTGTCGCGTCGCATTTCTGACCGGTGTGGGTGAGGAACTCGATGCCGGCCTCCCACTCGGTCTGGGTGAGTTCTACGTCCTTGGCGAAGGCGTGGAGATGTCGGACAAGGCTGCGTAGTATGTCGCGGAGCCGGGGATCGGTGGTCTCATCGAATGCTGCGGCGGCCACCTCCGCTGAGTTGTCTTCCGTGAAGACCAACCGAGGTTCGTTAGAAACGGACGACACCGGTGATCACCTCCTTGTTGCGGGCAGCGCTGAACGCCGCGTTGACCTCGTCGAGTGAGAAAGTCTTCGAGATGATGTGTGTCGAGTCGATGATGCCGTTTTCGAGCATCGAGGCATACAGGGGAATGTCCCGTTTGAGGTAGCCTCCACCGGTCTGCGAACTGGAGATGCGCTTCGCGCCGACTCCGAAGTCGAGTGCATTGAGGGTGATCGAATCGGCAGGTTGTGCCATCGAGGTCGGAACAACGACGCCGCCGCCGCGAGCCATCGCGAACGCCTGCTCTGCGGCGAGTGTGGTACCGCCGGCCTCCAGTGCGGCATCGACTCCACGACCGCCGGTCAGTTCCTTGACCTGCTGGACGGGGTCGCCATCCGCGGGGTCGACCAGGTGCGTGGCCCCGAGATCGGCCGCCAAGGCCCTCCTGACCGGATCCCACTCCATGGCGATGATCGTTCGCGCTCCTGCGACGCGTGCCGCCTGGACCATCCACAGCCCCAGGTGGCCGCAGCCCACAATGGCGACTGACCATCCGGGTTGGACACCAGCGACATTGAAGACAGCGCCGAGTCCGCTGATGACGCCGCATCCGAGCACCGATGCCTGTTCGATCGAGATGTCGGCATCGATGGTGACAATGCCGGACTCGCGTAGGACCATGAACTCTGCTAGCGCTCCGACTCCTCCGTCGACGTAGACGGCGGTGCCGTCGCTGCGGACGCCGACCTCCCGCGGCGGCACCATGCCCCCGAAGATCTCGTCGCAGGATGAGGGTGTGCCCTGCAGGCAGGGGTAGCAGAGGTTGCATTCGGCCGAGCCGGCGGTTGCGATCCTGTCACCAGTACGCGTGCGAGTGACTCCAGGTCCGACTGCCCGAACGATTCCGGTCCCCGCATGCCCAGTGATGAACGGGGGAGGAACAAGGGTGAGCCCCTCGGTGGCGAGTACGTCCGTCACGCAGACAGCAACGGCGTTCATTTCGACAACCACCTCGCCGGGGCCGGGTTCGCGGAGCGTGACCTCCTCGATGAGCAGGGGCGAGTCAACCCCCACGTGCAGTGCAGCTTTCATCGGTGAAAGTCCTCCGTCGAATCGTGGTTCAGTGTGCGCATGCGGTGTGCAAACTGTGGTGTGGTCAGTGGGTGTCGTGCTGCTCGGGCTCATCGTGTGCCGATTCACCGATCCAGGCGGCGATCTGCGAACGGGACGCAAAACCGCGTTTGGCGAGAATTTTCTGTACGTGTCCCTCGGCTGTTCGGGTGGAGATCACCAAGGCCGTAGCGATCGCCTTGTTGCTGTGCCCTTGCGCGATGAGTTTGGCTACCTCGAGCTCGCGTTCGCTGAGTTTCTCCTCACCCAGCGTGTCGTGGGTTCTGCGTGGGGCGCGGTCTCCGCCGGTAATCGCCAGTTCCACGGCCTGCTGCATTGTCAACAAAGTCCCCTTGTAGTGGAGCCGATCAGCCTTCGCGCCACCGAGTGCGCGGCGCGCCGCCGCGACGTGGCGATCGTGCTGTTCTTGGAGAACCGGTGGGAGGTGGTGCGGACCGAAAGTGCTGGCGGCGCCGAGAAGTTGTGCTGCGAGCTGCAGACTCGACTGCTCGGCCGCAACCCAGCCCAACAATTCCAGACACCACCAGATGATGGATCGATCGTTATGAGGCTGCATTTGAGTTATGCACTGGCGCAGTAGCTTCTGAGCGCGCTCAATGTCTTTATGTTTGAGTGCGGCGTATCCGCGGATCCACAGGACGTATCCGCTGCCCCACCAGTGAGCTTCGTCGGCCATACCGGCAAGGTTTGATTCGACTTCATCGAGCGATCCGGCGAGGTCTCCGTCATTCGCCAGAACCATGCCCAAGATGAACAGAGCTTCGCGTTGGTTGCTGGTGGCGGCGAGCGCCCGATAGCGGTGGTAGGCGTCTTCCAGTAGCGCAGCAGCTGCCTCGGCCTCGCCTTTCGCCCACCGCGTCAATCCTTCATCGAAGGCGCAGTGCGCGGAGATCAACGGCTGCTGCAGGCGTGCGGCGAGCTCACGGCACGAGACCAGCAATTGATCGGCCCGTTCGATCTGCGAATCGAGGGCGGACAGATAGATCGCGACCGACAGCCCGACAGCCCTGAGTTCGTCGTCACGATCGTAGGCCTCGAGGGCCGCGGTCACCCAGCCGAGCCCTTCCTCGACACGGTTGGCGGACATCCAGTGCACCCGCAAGTCCGCAGCCAGCCGCAGGGCGGGCGCGGGGTCCCTCTGCTCGTACAAGGAGAAGTGCAGGGCGGCGAGGATATCGCTGTGCCGAAGGAGGAGTTTGTCCGATCTTCGGACTCCCTCGGGGCCGGTCCAGAACGGCTCGGTATCGCGCGCGAGATCACTGATCCAGGCGAGATGCCGCAACCTCATCGACCGGGTCGCGCCGTCAGCCTCGAGCTGTTCCGCCCCGTACTTGCGCAGCGTGTCCAACAGACGGTACTCGAGGCCGCCGCTCTGCTCGACGTAGCCGAACACGGACTGGTCGATCAACCCGGTTACGACATCTGCCGCGGCAATGCGCTCGTCGTCGGTCGCGCAACATACCGCCTCGATGTCATCGAGGGAGAAAGATCCCGCGAAAACCGATGAGGCAGACCACATGCCGCGCTCGTCGTCGCTGCAGGTCGCGAATGATTCCGCGAGGACGTCCCACAAGGACAGCTTCGGGCGACGCCGATTCCCCGGCTCCAAGGTGAGCAGACGAAATCTGTTGTCCAACCGCGCCACAAGCTGTTCCACGGACAGGGCGCGCATGCGGGCGGCCGCCAGTTCCAACGCCAACGGTAGACCGTCCAACCGTGCGCAGAGCTCACTGACAGAGGCAAGGTTGCGGTCCGTGAGCTCGAATGCCGGGTAGACGCTTTGGGCTCGGCTGACGAACAGCGCGACGCTGTCGATGCGCGCGGCATCTGTCAGCGACTGCGCGGCACCTTCGCTCGGCAACGCCATGGGAGGAACCGCCCAGGTGACGCCGCCGACGGTCCCCAAGCGCCGCCGGCTGGTCGCAATGATGCTGACGGAGGAGTTGGCGTCGACCGAGTCGATGAATTCAGCGCACTCCTGCCACACCCGCTCACAACCGTCGAGGACCAGAAGCACACTCTCCGTCGACGGCATTCCCACGATCCACTCGGCCGCGGACCGAGCTCCCGAGGTCTCGAAATCGAGCGCGAGCTGCAATGCGCGCGCGAAGCCGGCTTCGGATGTCTCGCCCTCGAGTGCGACATACACGACGCGATCAAACGCACGTTCGACAGTCGTTGCGGCCTGCTTCGCCAGTCGGGTCTTTCCCACGCCCGCGGGCCCGGTGAGGACCAGCGAACGGTACTTCGACAGCAACTGCTTGACCTTGTGCAACTCGAGACGCCGTCCGACGAAGCTGGTCGATTCGGCGGGGACGGAGGAAGTGATGCGCGCCATAGTGTCAGCGTAAGACGATTCACCATCCTGGCTCTGTACCTCGGGACGGCGCTGCTCGAGTTCCATGACGGTCATTGCAGTACAGCTCCAGCGTGATCGTGCTGCGCAGCATCGAACGTATTGCGCAGAAGCATCGCGATCGTCACCGGTCCCACACCGCCCGGCACCGGAGTCAGCGCACCGGCGATCGTGCGCACCGACTCGAAGTCGACATCGCCACGCAACCCCTCCCTCGTCCGGTGGATCCCCACATCGATCACGGTTGCACCAGGCTTGATCGACGAAGCGTCGACCAAACCGGGAACCCCGGCCGCCGCGATCACGATGTCCGCCTGCGCCGTGAAGACGCCGAGGTCCGGTGTTCGCGAATGGCAGACGGTGACAGTGGCATCACGGGCCAGCAACAGCTGAGCCATCGGCTTGCCGACCAGCGGCGAGCGTCCGACAACGACAGCATGGGCTCCCCGGATCGGAATCTCGTACGCATCGAGTAGGGCGATGACCCCGGAAGGAGTGCACGGGCGCAGCCCCGGCGCATCCTGGATCAGTTGTCCCGCGCTGAGCGTGGTCAGTCCGTCGACATCCTTGGCGGGCGGAATTCGATTGATCAGCGCGTCGGTGTCGAGATGACCGGGAACAGGGAGCTGCAGGAGAATCCCGGACACCTCGGGGTCCTCGGCCAGTGAGTCGATCACTTCTTCGAGTTCGGACTGTGACACCGATGCCGGTAGGTGTCTGTGCAGATCGGCCATCCCCGCCGCGACGCAGGCCTTGCGTTTGCTCGCGACATACACCTGCGAGGCCGGGTCCTCACCCACCAATACTGTGGCAAGTCCTGGCCGCCGGCCAGTTGCGGCAAGAAGCCCGCGAGTCAGTTCTGCGACCTCGTCACGAACCGCTCGGGCGACCGCTTTTCCGTCGATAAGTCGTGCTGTCATCGCCTGTCCTCAGAACACAATCGTGGTGTTGCCGTGACGGGCGACTCTGTCCTCGCAGTGCCATTGCACTGCACGCGAGAGAACGGCGCGTTCGACGTCGGCACCCAACCGCACCAGGTCCTGGGTAGAGGCACGGTGAGACACTCTCACCACGTCCTGCTCGATGATGGGACCTTCGTCGAGATCCTCGGTCACATAGTGCGCGGTGGCGCCCACGAGCTTGACCCCGCGTTCCTTTGCCCGCTGGTAGGGGCCGGCGCCGATGAACGCAGGAAGGAACGAGTGATGAATGTTGATGATCGGGCAACCGACCTCGGCGAGGAAGTTCGCGGAAATGATCTGCATATAGCGTGCAAGCACCACCAAGTCGTAGTTGCCGCGCAACACCTCGAGCTGGCGTGCCTCCGCCTCGGGTTTGGTGTCGCGCGAGACCGGAATATGCACGAACGGGATCCCGAATGCGCGAACATCCTCGGCCAGGTCGTCGTGATTGGCGATGACGACACCGATGTGGACATCGAGCTCGCCGCGTTTGGCTCGCCACAGCAGATCGAGCAGGCAGTGGTCCAGTTTCGACACCATGATGGCCACGCGCTTGGGTGTCGCCGCATCGCTCAGTCGGAAGTCCAGACCGAGCGGTGCTGCGACGGTCTCGCGGAAATCGTGCTCCAGATCGTCGCGTTCGGCGGCGAAGCCGGGGAGGCGGAAGACGGTTCGCTGGAAGAAGTCGCCACCTTCGTAGTCGGTGGAGTGCTGATCGAGCGAGATGATGTTCGCGCCGCGGTCGGACAGGAAAGCGCTGACCGCTGCGACTACACCGGGCCGGTCAGCGCACCGCACCAGCAAACGGGCGATGTCGCTAATCGACTCGGTGTGAGGTGGCCGCTCCAACGTGGCGGTGGGTGAGGGTTGCCGGTCAGGCATCGAGGTGACTCCTTCGAGGGTAGTTGGGGTAAGACACTGCTCGGTCGGCAGGTGTATGCGCTGACACGCCAGGTTCGGTGACGTAGTAAGTCCCGTCGCGCTCGGGGCCGGGTCGTAGAAACCCCGTGCCCGCCAGGGCAGTGATCACTTCAGCGATGGCAGCCGGTTGTGCATCGAAGTGCCGCGCGAGTTCCTCGACCCGCACGGGCACGTCACCGAGATAGGCCGACAGTTCACTTTTGATACGTCCGGCCAACTCGTCCGAGGGCGGCAGCGCGAAGCGGCCGAATCGTCCCCGGAAGTAGGTGAGGGGCGCGCCATCGCGGACCGATGCGGAATCCACGGCGCAGTGGAAGACCGTATGGGTCCCGGCCTCTACGCGGTCAACGACCCGGCAGGACAAGGAGGAGAGAGCATCGGCCAGGGTGGGTGCGCCGGATCCATCGCGGACAAGTTCTACGCCTTCGAACCTGTTCTTACCCTTCGTGCTGAAACGAGAAGCCAGCGCGCCCTGGTCTTCACCGAGGATGTTAATCGACAGTATCCCGGTGCGGCTCAATGCATTTCCCGTATCCGAACCGCGGTTCAAGCATAATAACAACATTGGCGGGTCGGCGGACACAGAGCACACGGCACTGGCCGTGGTCCCGAAGTCGGTGTCGCCGTCGGAGGTCATCACAATGGTGACCCCGGACGCAAAATGGCCTATGGCGCTGCGGAACTCGGACGCGGTCATCGAGGAACGGTAGTCGGTGTGGATGCTCATCGTGATCACCCTTCTGCTCTGATGCCGGCGAGAATGCCGCCGTCGATGGAGAACTCGGACGCGGTGCTGTAGGTGGCCTCAGCGGCAAGGAACAGCATCAGGTCTGCCACCTCTTCCGGTGAGCCGACGCGGGGGAGCGGAAGTCCAGCGGAAAGGGAAGCCTCGTCGGCGCCGGCGAGCATCGGGGTGCTGATGAAGCCCGGGTGGATCGAGTTCACTCGGATGCCGTCACTGCCGAGATCCAAAGCCGCCACTTTGGTCAGTCCTCTCAACGCCCATTTGCTGGCCGTGTACGCCCACGACGGGTGGATCGCCATCAGCCCGCCCATCGAGCTGACATTGATGATGGCGCCCCCGCCCGCAGCACGCATAGACGGTGCGACTGCCTGAATGCCCAGGAAGGCGCCCGTCAGGTTGATGTCGAGGACCAGATTCCAGTCCTCCACGGTCGTGTCCGCCAGCGGTGTACGGCGCGTAATACCGGCGTTGTTGACCAGAATGGACACCTCACCGCCATGGGTGCGTGCTGTCTCGATTGTCGCAGACCACTGCTCCGGGTCCCGGACATCCAGCTCAGCGAACACGGCGGCATCCCCGAGCTCGTGGGCGAGTGCCTTCCCTTCCTCGGTCAGGACGTCGGCAACGACGACGCGGGCACCTTCGCCGGCGAGCTTGCGTGCGTGAGCGGCGCCCATTCCTCGCGCACCGCCGGTGACGATGGCTGTTCGACCTTCTACACGGCCCATGATCGGTCTCCTCACAAACTTTCGAAAATTGGGGTGTGGCGCTACGGATGGGTGGCGAGTGCCGCAGCGGCATAGTCCGCGCCGATGAAATCCTGGACGATGGAGTTCTGATGGCTGAGCACCATCGTCGCATCACGCCAGATCCGTTCGAGCCGAGAGCCATTCGTCGCAGCACTACTGCCGGCGGTGCGCATAATGATTCCCTCGAGCGCCCGCCACGCGACGTTCTGCGCGTGCACGGCCAGTCTCCCGATGTAGAGGTCGTCGGCCTGATCAAACGGCTTCCCGCCCTCTGCGCCGCGGGTGCTGTACTCGAGAAATAGGTCGGCGGCGCGATCGAGCGTGGCGTCGGCCGCGGCAAGAGCGTTCACCGCGTCGGCGTACCAGGTCTGGTATCGGGAATTTTCGCTTCGCAACGTGAACGGAGGCATCGGGGTCTTCTTCGTACGAAGGATGGTTTCGTACTCGTCGAGTGCCGCGTGAACACCCCCGACCGCAAGGGAGGCCAGTTCGAGACCGAAGAAACCGATGCCGCGTCCCGCGTAGAGCGGGTTCTTGTGCAGTTCCAGTCCGGGTGTGCCGTTGTCGACGTTCATGTCGACTTGCGTCTTGCCTTCCAACACGAAGTGCGCGGACACCGACGCCTCCCGGACATCGAGCGTGTGCGAGCCGCTTCCCTTCAACCCCAGGGTCTTGCCCCAGTCGTCTCGAATGGTGAAATCCGATCGGGGAATGATGAACGTCGACAACTGTTTCGACTGTTCCGCGGTCTCAGCGAACACGTGCCCCATGAAGTGCGTGGAGTACGGCCCGCCCGACGCGTAGGGGAACGTTCCGTTGACAATCCAGTCGCCGGAATCACCGCGGCGCATGGTGCCACCCGGAGCGGAGGTCATGGCCGCCGCGAAGTGACCGTCGCCGAACACTTCCCGCTGGGCGCTTTCAGGCCACCACGAGGCGAATTGCAGATTGTGACCGGAGGCCAGACACAGACACCACGCGGCTCCCATATCGCCCCGCGCGAGCTCTCTAATCACCGCCATGAAGTCGCGGACACCGAACTCGTAGCCGCCGAACAGCTTGGGCCGGAGAAGATGGTAGAAGCCGCGCTCGACGAATTCGAGATGCAGCTCTTCCGAGTGAAAGGTGCGGGCTTCACCCTCCGGTGCCTCCGCGCGGAGCTGGGGTCGAAGTGCGACGGCCGAAGTCAACGCATCTGCAGGCGTGAGAGCGGCGGGAGCGTTGGATGTCTTTACATCGATCGAGGGAACTGCCATGGTGAGTGCTTTCTGAGGAAGACCGCGCGCCCGGGGCTACGTGCCGGGAGGAGTGGACGGTCGCTTGCGAACAGATGACATCAAGTGTGGTGACTGTCGTCATAAAGTGGCACGTGGAAATTACGTACCGAACTACGTGTTGCGAATGCGCGTACGTAGTTCAGGGTCGTCATGATGACGGAACAAGTGTGTCGAGCTCAGTTCGACGGTTGTCCTTCTTGTACGGCGCGGATGCGACCGTGGCCCGGATGAGCTTCTGGCGCGGGCAGCCGGGGTCGCCCCAGAGCACGAAGACTTCGGTGCCCGGTGTGCTGTACGCGGGATCGATGAAGCTGAGAGTGATCACCTTCCGGAAGTAGTAGCTGTATCCGGGGACCGAGGAGAGACCGATGGTTTCGCCGTCGGCGTTCTGGATGGTGTCGGCCCATGCGACCCAGCGCTGCTGATGGGGAATGTCGAGGAATTGGTACGGCTCGCCCTCGTCGAACAAGGATGCGTAGATGTCGACCACGTCGTTCTTGTCGAACTCGAGCGTCACACGGACCTTGGTAGGGTGCTCGACTTCCTTTTCGAGTGCCGCACGTCCGGTGAACTCGTGGTCGAACTTGATCGACTTTCCCCATCCGAGTGCGACCGGGGAAAGCAGGTAGTCATCGAGGTTGTCGCTGTCGTAGCTGCCACCGAGCTTGCCGCTGAGTCCGAACAGGTCGAACTCGGCGTTCATCCACTCGAGGAAGCCGTCGGCGAACAGATCTGACAGGTAGTGCCACCCACCGGTCGGAAATGCCGCTTCGAGGTGGTTGATCATGGCGGTGCGGCGCCCGAGTCGGCGGATGCCGTAGTCCTCGCCGGCCTCGAGAATCGCCGACCGGACGGCCTCGCTGTGGGCGGCGTCGCCGTGGAATTCGAAGCCGATCTCGCCGGCCATGCCCTGCCGCAGTGCCTGTACCTCTACCCCCGCGATCGTGACGGTGCGGAAACGCATGAACTTCAGATCCGTGAGGCTCTCGCCCGTCACCTTCTGGCACACCGCCAGCGCGTTCGGACCGGAAACCTGGAACTGGAACCGGGAGGGCTTGGTGTAGGTCACGTCGTAGTCGCCGGTGTGAATCAGCCATGCCGTCCACATGGCGGTGACCGACTGCGTGGCGAACGATTGCTCGCCCAGCCTCATGAGCACCCCTTCGGCGACGACCTTCCCGTTTTCGTTGCACTGGACCAGATGCTTCGCCGCTCCGATGGGGAAGTTTTCGTAGCTGTTGATCGACGAGTCACGGAAGAGCTTGAGCGCGTCCGGACCGTCGACCTGGAGATCCCACAGGAACGACCAGTCGCCCAGGTAGCACGTGGTCTTCCACGACATCTGCTCGTCCTGCCAGTCCGAGTACTCGGGTCCGCCCCATCCGGGGTGGTAGGTGGCCGGGGCATTGCGCAGGAAACCGAGGAGGGGGTTCGTGGTCATGTCTTCTCCAAATTTGAGCGGATTGATCCGAACGTGTTCCGGTGCAGATGAATTGCTTCCGTTCGGTCACAGTTCGCAATGACCTGTGACGAGAGCCACGTTCGGCTCAGTCGAGCATCCTTCACAGGCGAGCACGCGGCCATGTGACAAGTACGTGCTCGACTACGTGTTCCCTGCGGTGCACGTAGCGAGGCTGCCGCTCGGTACGCTCCCGCGGTGCCACCGATCCACGTCACCGAGCGCAACGACGGGGATGTCGTGTTGCCCGGCGAACAACACCAGTTCCTCTTCATCGGCCAGATCGGCCGGGTGCCACAAGCTGGGTACCGCAGCGAGTAGTGCCGCCGGGCGCGCTGTGGCGGCGTCGGCGAGCTCGAGAGCTGCTCCCGGCATGTCGAGGCCGCGCTCCCGTCTGCGGACAGAATCGGCGACCCGGACCGGAAGCACATGCCCCGGACGGGTGAAGTCGGACGGGAGAGCACTCGGGTCCGCCAGTCGTCGGGCGGTGGCAGCACGGTCGGCGGCGGATATTCCGGTCCCGACCCCTTCTGCTAGGTCAACGGCGACCGCGAACGTAGACGAAGCCACGGGGTCGGTCCCCCACATGGGGGGAAGCCACAGCCGGTCACACACCGTCTCCGGCAACGCCACCGTCAGGAGGCCAGTGGTCTGGCGAACCAGGAAGGCCGCCATCGGCGTCTCTGCGGTGCTCGCGGCCACGACGAGGCTTCCCCGCTCTGGGCCCATTTCATCCAGAATCAGAACCGGCCTACCCCTGTGTAGTTGCTCGAGGGCACAGTCGATGGCGTTCGAAATACTCATTTCTCACTCGCTTCTGTCGCGGAATCGTGTCCTTCAGTCTTGTGAAGCGGGACACCTCCCATAAGGGGTGCACTACGCGCTTGTGTACGTGGAACGCGTCCTTGCACGTACTAGGGCAGGGACTGCGGGTCGGATTGTCTACGGGGAAATCGCGCTCAGATCGGAGCGGCGATTGTCCTTCTTGTAGGGAGCCGGAGCCACCGTGACCCGTACAGTCTTCTGCCGGGTTCCCGGATCTCCCCAAATCAGTGACAGCTCTTCGCCCACCTCGGCGAATGCCACGTCGATGTATGCGATCGAGAGCACCTTGCGGAAGTAGTAGCTGTATCCGGGGCTGCTCGACAGGCCAACCGTGTTGCCATCGCCGTCGATTACCTTGTCGGCCCAGGCGATCCACCGCTGAGCGTGTGGTACGTCCAAGAACGCGTACGGCTCTCCCTCGGAGAACAGCGACGCGTAGATGTCGACGATGTCCTGGCTGTCGAATTCGAGGGTGACCCGCTTCTTGGTGGGTGCAGCGACCTCGGCCTCGAGCGCTTTCCGGCCGACAAACTCGTGATCGAACCGGATCGATTTGCCCCACCCCAGGGTGACGGGTGACTGGAGGTAGTCGTTGACGTCGTCGCTGTCGTAACTTCCTCTGATGGTCGAGACCAGACCGTAGGTATCGAAGTGCTCGCGCACCCACTCGGCGCTGCCCGCCAGTTCGGGATGAAACGATTGCTTCAAGTAGTGCCAGTTGCCGGTGGGAAAAGCTGCCTCCAGGTGATTGATCATCACCGTGCGACGACCCAGGCGGCGAATGCCGTGTTCGTGGCCTGCTTCGAGGACCGCAGCGATGATGTCGTCTGCATGCTCCTGCGCGGCGTGAAATTCGAATCCCACCTCACCGGCCATCCCTTGACGCAGTGCCCATACCGGATGTCCGGCGATCGTCACGTCGCCGAAGCGCATGAATTTGATGTCGGTGAGCGGCTCACCGGTCACCTTCTGGCACACGGCTAACGCGGTGGGGCCGGAAACCTGTAGTTTGCACCGATCGGCCTGTGTCCACGAGGCGTTATAACCGCCCTTGCTCAGTACCCAGCTGGTGTGCAGGGCCGGAACGCCCTGGGTGATGAAACGATCCTCTGCAAGTCGCATCAGGATTCCGTCGCCGATGACCTTGCCGTCACTGGTGCACTGCACGATGTGCTTGGCTTGGCCGATCTCGAATGTCTCAAATCCGTTGATGCAGGTGTCGCGGAAGACGTTCAGGGCTTCGGGGCCCTCCACGACGACATCCCAGAGAAACGACCAATCGCCGATATAACAGGTCGACTTCCACGACATCTGTTCGTCCTGCCAGTCCGAATATTCCGGACCACCCCAGCCGGGGTGGTATCCCGGGCGGGCGCCGCGCAGGCTGCTGATGAGATCGGTGTTCATCAATCGTCCCTTCTGGGTGCTGTCCACATGTTCGTGATCGCGCAGCTCCCTCGGGAGGGGTCGCTGCGGATTGTTCGCGCACATCCCTGTACAAGGATCATCATACTGTCATACATTGTCAAAGTGTGAGGCGGAACATACGTCGGATCGGCAGTGCACCGGACCACGCGCTCACGCCTCAATACAATTCGATCCAGAAGGAGTCTCATGAAGGCCGCAGTCCTGCGCACCCTCGCCGAGCCATTCGTCGTCGAGGATCTCGATTTCCACCCGCCCGCAGCGGATCGCGTTCTCGTACGAACCCACGCCACCCCGTTCTGTTCCACCGATTGCACCAACTGGGCCGGAAGCTTCGGTAAGGTGCCCCCGGTCATCCTTGGGCACGCGTCCATCGGGGAGATTGTCGAAATAGGCTCACAAGTACGAGGATTCGCCATTGGACAACGCGTCCTGGTGCCCGGCACCCCCGAGTGTGGCACATGCTTCTATTGCGCGGCCGGCCGCCCGGACCAGTGCTCTGAACTGTTCGATAATCCGAGCGGATACCCGATTGTGGCCACCGACAGCAACGGGGAGACCATCCGCGCATCGGGGAACGTCGGGGGATATGCCGAAATGATGAACATCTCCGCCAACCAGATCTTCGAATTGGCCACCGACCTGCCGTCCGACGTTCTGTCCCTGATGGGATGCGGAATCACGACGGGGCTCGGTTCGGTATTCAATGCGGCGAAGGTCCAGCCAGGTGAGAGTGTCGCCGTGGTCGGGTGCGGTCATCTTGGTCTATGGGTGGTCCAAGCGGCAAAACTGGCGGGCGCCGAGCAGATCTTTGCGATCGATCCGAACTCCGAACGGCGAGCGCTGGCGCTCAAGCTGGGCGCCACCAGCGCCGTTGATCCCGACGCCGAAGACGCGGTGGCAGTGGTTAAGGACAACACCGGCGGACGAGGGGCGGACCACGCGATCGAAGCAGCCGGTCCTGCGGCGTCGCAGGTGCTGGCGGTCGCGCTGGCTCGCCGGGCCGGAACCGTCGTGCTCAACGGTGTCAAAGCACTCGGCACCACCGTCGAGCTGGTGCAGACGACCATCGCGGTCCAAGGCCGGACAATCATCTCTACGCAGAATGGCAACGTTCGGATGCGGCGCGATGTCCCTCGATACGTGCGCATGCTCGAGCAAGGACTCTTGGACCCGGAACCGATCATTACCGGCCGGTACCGCCTCGATCAGATAAACGACGCGCTCGTCGCCTCGCGAGATCTACGCGATCTCAGCGGTCTCCTCGTTTTCTGAAGCCGTACGCGCCCGCGCGCGACTTGGCCCGTCTCCCCGCCACTATCCGTCCCGAAAGGCCCGACTACATGACACAAACATCCGGCTCGACTCGACCATCCCCCGCGAGGGTGGGCGCAGCAAGCCTCATCGGCACAACCGTCGAGTACTACGACTTCGCAATCTACAGTCTCGCTGCAGCGCTGGTCTTTCCGAATTTCTTCTTCGCCGACAACGACCCTTTCATCGCATCGATTCTCGCTCTGGGTACATTCGCCGTCGGGTTCATCGCACGCCCATTGGGCGGAATCTTCTTCGGTCATTTCGGAGATCGCATCGGCCGGAAACGGATGCTGGTCCTGTCCCTGTGGCTCATGGGGGCGGTCACAGTAATCATCGGCCTGTTGCCGGGCTACGAAGCGATCGGCTTCGCAGCACCGCTGCTGTTAATCATTCTGCGATTCGCCCAAGGTTTCGCCTTCGGCGGTGAGTGGGGCGGTGCGATCCTGCTGGCCTTCGAGACGTCACCGAAGGAGCGCCGCGGTTTCTTCGCCGCACTTCCGCAGACCGGGCCACCGGCCGGAATCCTGCTCGGCAACCTCGCCTTCCTGGGGGTTGCGCAGCTACCTGACGAACAACTGTATTCCTGGGGCTGGCGCATCCCGTTCCTGCTCAGCGCGGTTCTGGTCATCATCGGGCTCGCGATCCGCGCAGGAATTGCCGAGTCTGGAGAGTTCACCGACGTCAAAAAGGCAGGTGCTGTCGCCAAAGCCCCTATTCTCGAGGTGTTCGCCAAGAACAAGCGCGAGATCTTCCTCGTCGCCGGGGCATTCCTCGGTTACGGGAGCCTGTCTCTGATCGCGATCAACTTCTTGGTGAGCTACGGAACGAGCGACACGGTCGGATTCACACGCTCGGAGATGCTCACTGCGGTGTTGATCTCCAACGTTGCCCAGTTGCTCACGACCCCGCTCGGCGGGTACTTCGCCGACAAGTACGGCTTCACCAAGGTGATGGCTACCAGCGTGTTCGGCGCCATGGTCGGTGCGGTCTTCCTGATCGTGGCAGTCCAGTCGGGCAATATCGCTCTGGTGATCGTCGGCTACCTGCTGTGCATGAGTGTGTTCTTCAGCCTGGGATACGGCGCCCAGGGTGCCCTATTTGCAGGAGCTTTCGGTCCTGAGGTGCGATACACGGGAATGTCGGTCGGATTCCAGGTATCGAACGTTCTCGGCAGTGCGGTCAGTCCGCTGGTCGCTACCCTGCTGCTCCGCGAAACGGGCACCGTGTATTCCATCATCCTCTACCTCCTCGTGGTACTCGGCATTTCCGCTGTCACCACCTTCGTGTTGATCCGCGGACTACCTACCGCGTCGTCCTCGCAGCTCGAGGCGACGGCGCTGGCGAAATAAACACCCGCACCCCTGCCTTGTAGCGACTCGTGCAAGTAGGTGGATCGGTAGGTGCCGTGCTACGCGCGTGATCACACCGGCCCGGTCCAGGATGCCAGGCGTCCGGGACCGGGCCGGTCGCATATCGCCGCGCACGCGCCGTGAACAAACTTCGTATTGCGGTATGACGATTGTGTGATGCAAGATGTGTCTCAGGTAACACCGACGGCGAGGGTATCGCATCCTCAGGTGTTTCTCCGGATCCGTTCCTCGACCACGAGGCACGTCGACCGCCAGGCATGTTCCGACGCGGGCCGGTCCTCTCAAAATCACCCGCTGTTCCAAGGAGTGCAAGAAATGCACAGCTTTCCACGTCCAACAGAGTCGTATCTTCACGCCGTGAAGACCGCGGTAGCGCGTGCGTGCCCTGCGTGCGCGTCGACCCTCGTCGCCGAGTACCGCGTCTTGAGCGAGGGAGGCTGGTGGGACGTCGTCAAGTGCCAGGACTGCCTGCACTCCCTCGCCCGCACCCCGGCACCACGCCTGGGTGCGTTCGCGCCGCTCGTGACGAATGCCCCGTCGAAGGCCGGCGAGCCGACGAACCAGACCACAGAGTTCAAGGAGTTCGACGATGTTCGGCGTTGACGTAGGCGGAACCTTCACAGATGTCGTGGCGGTTCGTGATGGCCAAATTTCCGTAACCAAAGTGCCCAGCAGTCGTACCGACCCCGCTGCTCCCGTAGTTGAGGGTGCACGACGACTGGGGGTTGCAGGGAGTACGACTTTCAACCATGCCAGCACCATGGGGCTGAACGCGGTAATCGAGCGGCGACTACCCAAGATCGCCTACGTGACGACCGACGGTTTCCGCGACGTACTCGACCGTGGCAACGTCCACAAGCCGCTCGACGCGCAAACCGACCCCGCATGGCGCCGGTCGTTCGGTGATGCCAATCGACCACTCGTTCCCCGGTACCTACGGCGTGGAGTGAAGGAACGCATCAAGGCCGACGGCACAATTCTGATCCCGCTGGACGAGGATCACGCACGGTCCCAGCTCGAGGTGTTGCGCCGGTGCAACGTCGAGGGAGTGGCCATCTGCACGATCAACGGTTATGTCAACGCCGAACACGAGGTCCGACTGCGGGAGCTGGTACACGAGGAACTCGGAGCGCATGTGCCGGTGTCGATCTCGTCGGAGACCTCGCCGCTGGCCAAGGAATACGCCCGCGCATCGACCACGGTCATCGACGTCTTCATGAAGTTGTTGTTCACCGACTACTCCGACAAACTGAACCGAGACCTGCGGGAACTCGGATTCGACGGCGAGCTGAACTTCGCCGACTGCGCTGCGACCCTGCTGCCCTGGCAGGAAGCGCTCGACAAACCCTTCCGCATCGTGTTCGCCGGTCCCGCAGCCGGAACCATCTCGAGCGCCCGGCTGGGCGAAGCGATCGGCGAACGCAATCTGCTGTGTGCTGACGTCGGCGGCACCTCCACCGATGTGTCGTTGATCGTCGACGGGAAACCATTCATTCAGAACACCTTCGAACTCGAACACGATCTGATCATCAACGCGCTCTCGACCGAGGTCTCGAGTGTCGGCGCGGGCGGAGGCAGTCTTGTCACCGTGTCCCCGTCCGGCGGAATCCAGGTTGGCCCCGGCTCCGCGGGCGCGGAGCCGGGGCCCGCGTGCTACGGCCGCGGCGGAACAATCCCCGCAGTCACCGACGCGTGTCTGCTGATGGGCATACTCGACGGTGAGACATTCGCCGGCGGCGAGATGAAACTCGACAGGCTAGCTGCCGAGACCGCATTCGCGGCGCTCGATACCCCAGTTACCTTCGAGGCGCGGGTCAGGTCCGCCTACCAACTCGCAGTGGCGCACATGGCCGAAGAGATTCTCAACGTCGCGGTGCGGCACGGTGTCGACATCCGGGACTTCGCCCTCATGTCCTACGGCGCGGCGGGGCCGATGCTCCTCCCCGCCGTCCTGGACCTGCTGCCGCTGAAGAGTGCCGTGATCCCCCCGTACCCGGGTCTGTTCTCCGCGTTGGGTCTGCTCTCGACCGATCAGGTCTTCTACGACTCGCGCAGCGCCTACGTAACGCTGAGCCCGGACAGCGCAAATGAGATCGCCGCAGTATTCGACGAGATGGAGCAGCACCTGCGGACCCGAGTCGGCGAGGTCGCCGACGGATTGACCGTCCGCCGGAGCTTCGATGGGCGCCTGGTGGGGCAGAGTTGGGAGACCCCCTTCATCGAGATCCCGGACGGGGAGATCACCTCGACGTCGATCGAGCGCATCGTCGAGGCCTTCCACGACGCCTACGAGAAGCGGAACGGTAACCGGTTCGCCCAGATCCCTGTCGAAGGAGTCACCTACCGGGTCGAACTCGTGGTGCCCTCGGACAAGGTCGAATACGTGCGCGCCGAGGCAGAGGCCGCCTTCGCGGCCGAGCCGGAGCGGCTCATCACTCTCGACTACGTCGCCGAGGGCCCCGTGCAGGCGCGTGAGTACCTCCGGGACCGGCTGTCCGTCGGCGCGACACTCGAGGGCCCGGCCGTGATTCGGGAAGACCTCTCAACGACCTACATCCTGCCCGGCCAACGAGCGACCATCGGGCGATGTGCAGAGATCACCATCGAAAGGAGCGGCCACTAATGTCCATTGCGATCGAAAAAGATTCCGTGCGAGTCGAACTCATTCGCGATCTGAACGAGAGCGAATTCGCGGACCGGTACGGTTGCGACCGCTACACCGCAACCGTGCTGGGCAATCGGTTCGACTACCTGGTCGAGCACATGAGTGTCCGGTTGCTGACGGGCGCATTCTCACCGGTCCTGCGGGACTTCTACGACCTCGCGTGCACCGTCAGTGCCCCGCCGACACTCGGATATCAGGTTCCGGCCGCAAGCAACGGGATCGTCCTGATGGCAGGCACGACCATCGATGCGGTCGCCAACACCGTCGAGGAATTCGGTGCCGAGAACCTGGGTCCGGGGGACGTGCTCATCTCCAACGACCCCTATCGCACCGGCAATCACAACAACGATCTCCTCTTCGTTCGTCCGGTCTTCCACGACGGCAAGATCGCCGCATTCGTCAATCTCAATGCCCACCAACTCGACATGGGTGGAACCGTCCCAGGCGGGTTCAGCGCATCCAAGCAGAACGTGTACGAGAACGGGCTTGTCCTGTCACCGCGGCTGCTCATGCGCGCCGGACAGCCAGTCGCCGAATCCTGGAACGTCATTTTCGACAATGTGCGGATGGCCGAGATCCTCTACCCGGACATGCTGACGGTGTGCTCGAGCCTCGAGCTCGGTGAACGGCTGGTTCTCGAATCCATCGAGCGATATGGCCTCGCGGCCGTCCACGGGACGATGAAGTACGTCTGCGACATGGGCGCCGAGCGAATGGCCACATCGCTCGCGGAACTGCCCGATGGAGATTGGTACGGCTCGGAACAGATCGACTGCGATGGCGTCGACGACACCGAGGACTATCGAATTCGCGTCGCTGTACGCAAACGTGCCACCCGGATCGAAGTGGACTTCTCAGGCACCTCGCGACAGGCGCGTAGTTCGATCAACGCCACTGCGTGGGATACGAAGACCAGCGTGGGCATCGCCCTCAAGTACCTCTTTGACCCGCACGGTCGTTTCAACTCCGGTCTCTACCGTGACGTCGACATCGTGCTACCCGAGGGAACACTCCTGTCTGCGCTGCCGCCGGACGGCTGCGTCTTCATGTACTTCGAGCAATCGCAGGCGATTCTCGGTGCGTTACTGCGCGCGCTGGCGGACGCCGTCGGACCGGCCGCCTTGGCCGGGGACCGTGGCAGCGCGGACCTGCATACCGCATTCGGCACCCACTCGGACGGAACCCCGTGGGTCTCTGCTCTGCAGTGCGGTGGGGAGATCGGTCCCTACGGCGCGAATCAGTTCGGCGATGCCGACACCCAGTGCATGGCCTACGAGGCGAACGGTGTCGCCCCGGCAATCGAGGCGATCGAGAAGGATAGCCCGGCCGTGATCATGCGACACGAGCCGCGAATCGACTCCGCCGGCCCCGGCCACTTCCGGGGAGGGGCCAGCATGATCCGCGACACGCTGTGGCTGGAAGATGCCACTCACTCGCTGACGGAGTTGCGCTACAAGAGTTCCGCTGGTTTCGGCGTCCACGGCGGCGGGGCCGGCCAGCGAGGTGGCATCTGGAGCTTCGGTCCTCGAGACGATGGTTCGATCACGCCCCCCGATACCTCACCGGCGTCATTCGCCCGTGGCGAGGCGTGGGCGGGGGTCATCGACCCGACCACGAACTTGCCGTCGAAGCAAGGCCACTTCATCTACCCCTTCCGGGCGGGTGCGAACCGGTCGATCGCGAACTCGGTGATTCGATATCTGACCAACGCAGGCGGGGGATGGGGCGATCCACTCACCAGAGATCCCAACAAGGTCCTGGTCGATGTACGGGACGGCTACGTCTCGGTCGCCGGTGCCGCACGAGATTACGCGGTCGTGATCGTGGGGGACCCGGAAACCGATCCGGAGGGGTTGACGGTCGATGAATCGGCTACCGCAGCGCTCCGGTACACCGCAACCGCCGAGCACTGACGACGCATGCCGAAAATGATAAGATGGTAGTACTGTATGACAATCTGTTGGGAGATCGAGCAATGACCACGAGCCTTTACACCTCGGCGCCCTCGGGGGAGGTTGCGCAGGGAGTCGATCGCAGCCCGGACGAGTTGGTCGCACTCGCCGCGGAGATGCGTCCGCGTCTTCGCAAGATGCAGGCACGTCACGAGCAACTCGGGGGAT
The DNA here is from genome assembly GCF_011603105.1 of Rhodococcus sp. A14. Lineage (NCBI taxonomy): Bacteria > Bacillati > Actinomycetota > Actinomycetes > Mycobacteriales > Nocardiaceae > Rhodococcus > Rhodococcus sp. A14. The sequence continues at coordinate 23,353 of NZ_JAAOQS010000115.1, forward strand.
ACACCGAAGAAGTGCACGAGGAGTTCCTCGTCGCAGGTTTCTACCGAATTTTGCAACCCCGGCGGTACGGCGGCCTCGAGATGGGGCTCGACGATTTCGTGCGGGTCGGAATCGAAATCTCCCGAGGCGATCCCGGAGTCGGATGGTGCTTCGTCCTCGGCGCCGGACACGCCTTCCACGTCGGCTCCTTCTTCACCGAGCAAGGCCAGGAAGAATTGTTCGGTGACGGGACTTTCATCGCACCCGGGCGAACGATTCCCTCCGGCAGAGCAACTGCGGTCGAGGGCGGATTCCGACTGTCGGGCACCTGGGACTACTGCTCGGGATCAATGTGGAGCACACACGTTCTCGTCGTTGCCCCATCCTTCACGTCAGCGGGAGACCCCCTCGGCCCCCGAATGTTTGCCCTTCCTCGGATGGACTACACCATCCTCGACGACTGGGGAGGAGACAAGACGATCGGTATGCGAGCGTCGGGTTCGAACTCGGTTCGCATCGAGGACGTTTTCGTTCCCGATCATCTGAGTGTGGTCTACGACTTCCGTGAGCATTCCCTCGGCGCCGAGGGCACGGTTGGCTACCAACTGCACAAAAATCCGATGTACCTCGGACGCACGATGACCTACTTCAACACCGAGCTGGTGGCCACGCAGATCGGTGCTGCGTGGGCGGCATTCGACGAGTTCGAAAGCCTGATGGAAACTCGCCCGACGAGTTTCCCCCCGCGCAAGCCGCGTGTCGAGGCACCGGAGTATCACCGGTGGTTCGGGCAGCTGCTCGCGCTCACCGATTCTGCCGAGTCGCTTCTGCTCGCGGGAATTCGCCAGTACGCGGCCTTGGGGCGGCGGTGGGAGGAAACCGGGGAGGAGTTCACCCCGGAACAAGACGCGCGGTTGCGTGCGGTCGTGCAGCAGGCAGCCAAGCTGGCGAACGAGGCAGTCGATCTGGCATTCACCACTGCGGGATCGAGTTCCGCCAAGCTGGGAGCCCCGATGGAGAAGTATTACCGGGATGTGGCCATGTATCGCACCCATATCGCTGCACAATGGGATGTCACCTATGGTGCAGTCTCACGGTTCCACTTCGGGCAGCCTCTCACCTTCTAGACATCGCGGTTCGAAGGCTGCCGAGCGTCCGGTGTCGGGTAGGCCCCCGCCGCCGGACGCTCTCGTGGCGACGGTATGCGACCCTCGCCGCGATGGAGTCCACGACTCTTCGGGGCACGGGCCCCGACGTGAGACGACCGTTGCGTGGGCATGTTCGGCCGAGCGGGTCGGTGGCGCCGATAGGTTATGATGATGCTGATTGTATGACGCGAATACAACTTGTGTAGGTGAAGGGCGGGGCTATGTCCAGTACGACGAATTCTCTGGCGGATGCCTGGACGTCGAGCCCTGTCGGGCGGGTCGCTGCACCTCTGCGTGAGCAGGTCATCGATGCGTTGCGGACCGCCATTCTCGACTTCAGGATCAAGCCGGGGCAGCGGCTGGTGGAGCGAGAGCTCATCGAGCAACTAGGTGTTTCGCGAACGACGGTGCGTGAGGCACTTCGTGAACTGACCTCGGAAGGGCTGGTCACGGTTGTCCCACAGAAGGGTGCGATCGTCAGTGCTCCGTCGACGGATGAGGCGAGCGACCTCTACGAAGCCCGGGCGGCCCTTGAAGCTGTGGTCGTTCGTCGTTTTGCTGAACGCGCGTCGAAGTCGCAAATCATGCGTCTGGCCGCTGCCGCCGAAACCTTCGCCGAAGTAACCGAGGCAGGTGGGGACGATGTCGTCGCCGTACTCAAGGCAAAGGACGGCTTCTACGACATCTTGATCGAAGGCGCGGGCAGCACCGTCCTCCATCAACTCACCGATGGAATCCAGGCCCGAGTGCGTATTCTGAGGGCCAGCGCGATGTCCGCCGAAGGCCACGCAGGTGCAGTCAAAGATCTCCGCAACATCGTAGAGGCACTGCAGCGCGGTGAGGGCGAGGTGGCGGCGCAGCTATACGCCGAACACATCCGCCGCGCCGGCGAGAATGCGTTGATCAACCTGCGACAGGCAACCACAGAACTCAGCTGAGGACCTTTCCGCGGCTGTTCGTCGCGGTCGACCTGCCGGTTTATTGGCCGCCAGGTGTGCTGAATCGTCGAGAGCACGCCCAGCGCCTGGATATCCCGGGGGACGGCGGAGAGTTGTAGCCGGTCGTCATCGCTCGTGATGGGTTCTCTGATAGCGCCAAGCTGTTCAACGCGGAGCCCGGTACGTGGTGCAGGGCGGGTTCCCGTTCGGATCGACCTACTTCGGACCGTAGCGTGGACCGTTTCGGGTGGTTCACGCCCGAGGGTGTGTCCGGACCGATGAATCGCACCACGTCATGGGATGATCGAGTACGCAGCAAGGTTGAGTTGATCCGCTCCCGGCGGCCGGAAAGATCAGCAGGAACGGTCGGGTACTTCGTCGCGATGCCCGCCAGCTCCCGCGGGTCGGCGCTGATGTCGAACAGTTGATCGGTGCGGTTGGTGCAAAGGAATTTGAGGTTGCCATCTCGAAGTGAACCTCCGGATTCTATGCACCAGAAGAACTCTCGAACTGATATCGGGCTCCCGCGGAACAAGCATCCGGACATGTTCGTCCAACGATATCGTAATCGGGATTCGGGGCAGCAGCCGCGAGGGCAACCAAGGGGTGGCAGTCCAGTCCGATGTCCTTACCGGAGTGTGGTCGACTTCTCCGAAGGGGATGCGGCGACGAGAACGGCCCATTGCCCCCCTGACGTCCATGACGAACGTCGGGCGGCAACAAATGGTCCCAGGGCTGGACGGGAGGTAGAGGCTCGCAAAGTGTGCTTCGACGGTGGGGTGCTGACAGACTTAAAGATGTTTCGGTAATTGAGTGAGTGCCGATCATAGGGGAAGCCCGGTGTGGTCGAGGAAGCTGTGGCACAGGTCGTAGTTCGAGCCGATCCGGGTCAGGCCGGTCTCGGTCGCGATGCGGACCTCGTCGA